>JAPXND010000043.1:0-19280 GCA_033808695.1 Armatimonadota bacterium | reverse complement strand
GTATTTATCAGAAGCAATGGTTCCGGTAAAACACTATACATTCCCAGCGCATATTGTTCGTATACAAGTGAAGCATTAGATAAAAAAACACCTCTGCTCAGATCTATGGATGCTCTTAATAGAAATTCCATGAGAATATTGAGGGTATTAGGCAATACAACAACAAGACGCGTAATTCCAACACTTGGGCCTGAACAGGAATACTTTCTTGTAGATAAGAATTTTGCAGATAAACGTCTTGATTTGCTTTTGACTGGCAGAACTCTTTTTGGAGCTCCGCCGCCAAAAGGTCAGGAAATGGCAGACCATTATTTCGGCACTTTGCACGAGCGGATTGCAAATTTTATGCATGAGTTGAATATGGAACTTTGGCACCTTGGTGTATCAGCAAAAACACAGCACAATGAAGTTTCACCAGCACAATATGAGTTGGCGCCCATATATGGAACCGTTAATGTAGCAACCGACCATAATCAAATAACAATGGATACAATGCATAAGGTTGCACTGCATCACGATTTTGTCTGCCTTCTTCACGAAAAACCTTTCGCCGGTGTTAATGGTTCTGGAAAACACTGCAACTGGAGTCTTTTAACAGATGATGGCATGAACTTATTGGATCCTGGAAAAACTCCACATGAAAATCAGCAATTTCTCCTGTTTCTCTCGGCAATGATTAAGGCTGTAGATAAATATTCCGGACTTTTGAGAGCAAGTGTTGCAACATATGGCAATGATCACAGGCTTGGAACCAATGAAGCGCCGCCTGCTATTATATCTGTTTTTTTGGGAGACCAGCTGACTGATATATTTGATCAGTTAGCCAATGGAGGCGCAACAGAATCAAAACAAGGTGGAGATTTACGGTTAGGTGTTAGCACCATACCAAAACTTCCCAAAGACAGCACGGACAGAAATAGAACTTCTCCTTTTGCATTTACCGGTAATAAATTCGAATTCCGAATGGTCGGCTCCACTCAATCAACTGCCGGACCGTGTTATATTCTGAATACTATGGTTGCTGATGTTTTAGGTGAAATTGCCGATTCTCTTGAAGATACTGATAATGTTAATGAAAAGATTCAGGAGATTCTGAGAGATATTGCTGTAAATCATAATAGAATCATTTTCAATGGCGATAATTATTCTTATGATTGGGTTGTTGAAGCTGAAGAAAGAGGACTGCCTAATGTAATGAACGCTGCTGATAGTTTGAAGGCTTTGATTGATCCGGAAGTAACATCACTTTTTGAGCGGCATGGTGTTCTAACAAAGCATGAGATGCATGCAAGATACGAAATTCTTCTGGAAAGATATACTAAGGCCATTAATATTGAAGCTCTTACTACAATCGATATCGCCCGCAGACAGATATTACCGGCAGCAATGGAATATTCCGGCATATTAGCTGATGCAGCGCTTAAATTGAAGAATATTGGCATTACTCCTGATGTACATACCAGTGAGCTGAAAAAGCTTTACAATCTGATAGGTTGGTTGGGAGACGATATAACAACACTTGAAGCTAAGATTGAGAAATCATCAAATATCAGTGATACTTTTGAACAGTCTTGTGCATATAGAGATATGGTTATACCGGCTATGGAATCAGTGAGAAATGATGTAGACTCTCTTGAATTAATCGTTGATCCTCTTATTTGGCCATTGCCATCATATGCAGATATGCTTTTTAAGCGATAGATTAGTTGGCAAAGTAAAAGGGTGTGTAATGAATACACACCCTAAACTACAAAAAGCTATAATTCTACTTTTTATTTCTTTATTAAATATAACTCAAACTATCCCAAATATTATTGTCAGATAATCTGTTTTCTATATCAACATCATAAAATTCAGCTATAGGTTTTAGAACTTCAGGATTATCTTTCCAAATTTGCTTAAGTGTATTATGTACAATTCTTACACCATTCTCAGTCATTTTACCAAGCGGCTGTCTCGGATCTCCACTAGGCATTCCTAATCCCTGCATGATTACCTTTATAGCAAGCGGATTTCTAAACCGGTCTTCAACTTCAATTACATCGCCGTTTGGCAATTGCCTCATAGATTTAGCCTTTACAGTAACAATTCCAAAAAGCGGACTTATCATAGATCTAATTGATTTTGCCTTATCAAAATCACCAGTCATAATTGAATTAACCATTTGACTTATAAATCCTGGAACGATGTTTGACATTACAGATATAACGCCCTGACATCTAATATCTTCGGATGTCATCATTGCATAAGTCATATCATCATCACCAGATAAAATAGTGAATTTGTCACCAAGCACTGATCTAGTATATGCCATCCTTTTTAAATCACCTGTTGCTTCTTTTACAGCACAGATGTTAGGATATTCGGCAGATAGAATTGCCAGATCTTCAACAGATAGCGCTGTTCCAGACCTTCCAGGGATTACATATGGAACAAAACTAACTGCCGGAAATAATTCAGCTAGAATCCCGTAATATTCGCAGCGAAGTTCAAGTGAAGATGGGCCATTATAATAACAATCAACCAGAAGCGCTGCTTCTGCTCCATGATATACAGCGTGCTCAGTGCTTTCTATAGCTTCTTGAGTGGAATTACTGCCAGTACCAGCTATAACCTTACATCTTCCTTCACATAGCTCCAAGGTATTTTCAACCAAGGTGTTATGCTCATCCCATACAAGTGTAGGTGATTCACCGGTTGTGCCAGCAGGAACAAGCCCGGTGATCCCCTGCTCAATCTGGAAATTTATATTTTTTTCGAGACCATTCCGATCAATCGATCCGTCTGGATTCATCGGTGTGATAAGAGCAGTCCAGGAACCTTCTAAATTCATGCTTGCCTCCAATAGTTTTTAGGTATTTAATTGTATCTAAATTGAGATGTTTTTTCAAGTATTTGTTATATTGAAATAAAAAAGGCAAACTGAGGGAATGCAGTTTGCCTTACAGAAAGGAGCGGAACAATAATGGATTTGATCCTGTTCCGTTATTAATAACGGTTTTGGTATACATTTTGTTACACTTATTTACTTTTTAAACAGTTTTTCTATTCCAACAGTTGCCGGTTCTCTTATAATATAATCAGATAGGCTGCTTAATGCACTTTCACTGGGGTTGATTTCTATAACGTATGCGCCGCCCTGTTTTGCCATTTCTGTAAATCCATAACCTCCGCTCACCACTCCGGAAGTACCTATTATAATAAACACTTTGCATTTTTGCGCAAAATCATATGCTTTGCTAAGCGGTTCTGTCGGAAGCATTTCACCAAACCATACAACATTAGGTCTTGCATCACTCCCACAAATAGGACATGTTGGAATATCACTTTTATTAATAATATTTTTGTAGTCAATATCGCCTTCAATATTTGTTATGTGATTATTTTTCGCACAGACCATCTGCATTATATCTCCATGTAATTTGGAAATATTTTTACTGCCTGCGCGCTCATGAAGATTATCAATATTTTGAGTGATAATAAGAAAATCTTCTGTTTCATTTTCTATTTCAGCAAGCGCAGTATGAGCCCGATTTGGAGCTGCATCAATCGAGAGTGACCGCAGCCACATATGCCATCTCCATACCACCACAGGATCTCTATGATAGCCTTCCGGAGTAACAAAATCTTCCGGTTCGTAATTTTCCCATAATCCACCTGTATCTCTAAAGGTAGGAATTCCGCTCTCTGCACTTATGCCTGCACCTGTGAATACACAAATGGATTTAGCAGAACTTATTAAATCTGGTATGTCAATAGAATTATTCATAACATTACCTCCAAGGTTCACTCATACCTCTGCGCAGCACCAACTCATCAGTCATTGCCGCACCTTCTTGTGTTGCAATATACAATACTCCGTTAGCTACTTCATCCGCAGTCATCCATTCAGAAGATTGAGATTCTCCTCTGCTTTTCAACAAGCTCTTGCTCAACTCCGTTAAAACTCCGCCAGGGGACACCATGTTTACTTTTATGCCATATTGCTGACATTCTATTGCCAACACCTTAGAAAACCCATAAAGCCCGTGTTTTGAGCAACAATATGCACCTTGCGCTGGATATCCACGCCGTCCAGCCATCGATCCAATATTAATGATACGTCCTGTTTTTCTCTCCATCATAGATGGCAGAACATACTTGGAACAAAGAAATACTCCTAGAAGATTTGTATCCATTATTTTATTCCACTCTTCTACAGAGGTATCAACAATAGGTCTAAGAGTCATGGTTCCGGCATTGTTTACTAAAATATCTATTTGACCCAATTCAGACTCTGTATTTTGTATCATTCTTATCACTTGCGATTCATCTGTGATATCGGCAGGTATAGCACATGATTTTCCACCTGCATTCGATATTTTCTTCATAGCGCTGTTAAGCTGATCAGAATGCCTCGCAACAAGAGCAACTTTTGCTCCTTCAGCAGCAAATTTTTCAGCAATAGCAAGACCAATTCCTCTGCCTGCACCAGTTATTAGAGCAACTTTTCCACTTAGTTTCATTTACGCCTCCAGATGAATTATCATATTAATCCTATCATAAATTAACTTTGTGAGCAAATAATACTTGACGATACCTTAATTACAAGCTAATATTGTATTAGGAAATATTTAGGAGGTAATTTATGGAAAAATACGTATGTGATATTTGCGGTTATGTATATGATCCTGAGCTTGGTGATCCAGATAATGGCATTGCTCCAGGCACAGCTTTTAGTGACTTGCCAGATGATTGGCTATGTCCTGATTGTGGTGTGGATAAAGAAGCTTTTTCACCATATGAGGATTAAATTTCGCATATAACTAAAAATTGAAAGGTGGGTGTTGATTGCATCATCCACCTTTATTTGTATAATCGAGGTGTAATATGAATTCCAAAGAACGATTTATTAAAGCAGTTCATCGTCAACCAGTTGATAGAGTTCCTCTGTTTGATTTTCTTTTCCAGCAGCCACTATACACTGAATTGATAGGAACTACACCTGAATCATTCAACGCAATAGATGCAATGAAGCTTACAGAAGTTCTTAACCTTGATGGAGTTTGGATTCCATATGGAGCTTTTGCAGGCTGGACACCAACAAAACTTACAGATACCAGATATATTGATGAATGGGGTACAACCTTTGAACAATGCAGTGCATCATGGCCAATTGACCCGCCTGTTGACTACCCGATAAAGTCCAAGGAAGACCTATTAGCTTATATTCCGCCGGATGCTAATTTAGAGGGCAGGCTTGCTGAAATAAACACCGCCATACAAATCAATAGTAAATCATCTAATCCTGTAGCAGTCTGCGGTGGAGTTGCCGGACCATTAACTACTGCCTGGATGCTTGCAGGTTACGAAAATATATGTATGTGGTTATATGATGATCCTGAAATCCTTGTTGAGATTGCAGACATAGCTGTGGATTATTCAATTGATGCTGCTTCTCAGATGTCTATCGCAGGTGTTGATGCTCTCTTTCTAAGCGAAGACCTTGGCAGCAGCACAGGCGGACTTATGTCACCCAAACACTTTAAGGAGATATTCAAGCCAGCGCTTGCCAAGTTGATTTCTCATATTAAAAATAAAGGATTGCTTGTTCTTGTTCATAGCTGCGGAAGAATTTATGATTTCCTTGATGATCTTGTTGAATTGAAAATTGATGCAATACATCCTCTGCAAAGAACTGCAGGTATGGATCTTTCTGATGTTAAAACAAAATATGGAGATAAGCTTTGTATAATCGGCAATATTGATTCATCTCGCACATTGCCATATGGATCTCCTGAGGATGTTGAAAATGAGGTAAAAGAAGCAATTGAAACAGCATCTAAAAATTGGGGATATATCCTTGCATCAGATCATTCTCTTCACGATGGTATTCCTATAGTAAATATAAAAGCGATGTTTGATGCAGGCAGAAAGTATGGAAAATATTAAGCCGCCAAACCGTTCAATTTGACGGCTTAAGAAAAAATAGCTTGTCAGATCTCAGGAGCCTTGTATTCACTCAATTCATCTTTTGTTTTGGGCACTGTTATCTTTCCATCAATAATTATTTGTTTCAATTTGTCTATCTTATCTAATGTATCAGCAGGCACCTTGTGTTTGGTATATTTCATAGGACTTAAAGAAAGACCATTATCCTTTAATCCAAAATACTGCTCGCCGGATGTAAATCTGCCATTCAGCTCATCTATACAGGCTGCAAATACAGCATTATCTACTCTTTTCATCATGCTTGTCAGCACTTTGCCCTCAGCTAAATGATCTTGATCAGAATCTATCCCAATAACATAAATTTTATTATCTTTCGATTTTGCAGCATCTATCACACCTAAACCACTTCCACCTGCTGCATGAAAGATAATATCAATTCCGTTTGAATATTGTGCCAAAGCTAATTCTTTGCCCTTTGCAGGATCATTAAACTTACCACAATAGGCAGTTATAACTTCTATGTTTGGATTAACTGTCAGAGCGCCGGCTCGATAACCATACTCAAATTTCTCAATTAATGGTATTTTTACTCCACCAATGAACCCAATTTTGTTGGTTTTTGTTGTAAGACCAGCAAGTGCACCTGCAAGAAAAGACCCCTGCTCATCATGAAATTTCAATGATGCTGCATTAGGCAAATCGGGTGCGTTTCCATCAATTATTGCAAAATTGACATTTGGAAACTTTGGCGCTACTTCCTTAATTGCATCTTCCATCAGATAACCAACTGCAAAAACTATGTCATAGCTGTCCTGTGCAAGCTTTGCAAGGTTAGTGGCATAATCTGCCTGTTCCCTTGATTCCAAATATTTGACTTGAATTCCATATTCCCTTTCTGCTCTCTGCAATCCCTTCCAAGCCATAGCATTAAAACTCTGATCTCCTATTCCTCCTGCATCTGTTACTATAGCGGCTCTTATTGGTGGAGGTATAGGCTGGGATGTATCTGCATCTACATTTTTTTTGGATTTACAGCCACATATAACTGGAATTAACAATATACTTGCTAATAATATTTTCAGCTTCATAACATCATCTCACATTTCAACAAATTCACTTAACTTGCTGTCTGTTTTAAATATAATCTTTTTTCATAGTTATTATTTATGAATCGACTGTCCTGCAACATCTAAAGCCGCTTCCCTAACTACCTCTGACAGAGTTGGATGACCATGAATTGTTCTGGCAAGTCCTTCTATAGTCATTTCAGCTTCCATAGCCACAACAATTTCATTAATAATATCCGATACATGAGGTCCAACCATATGGCAGCCAAGTATTTCGCCATATTTAGGGTCTACAATGAATTTTACAAAGCCTTCTCTTTCATCAATGCCCATTGCTTTTCCGTTTGCGGCAAATTCAAATTTTCCTGTTTTGTATTCAATCCCCTTTTTCTTTGCTGTCTCTTCGGTTAATCCAACTGAAGCTACCTCTGGTGATGTATATACTGCTGCAGGTACAATGTTGTAATTCATTTTAGATTTGTGACCCATAATATTTTCTGCAGCTACTTCTCCTTCTTGGCTTGCTTTGTGAGCAAGAAGCATACCGCCTGTTACATCACCAATGGCATATATTCCCTTAACATTGGTCTTCATGCCTGCATCAACAATGATTTTTCCGCGATCCATTGCAACGCCAAGCTCTTCAAGCCCAAGTCCTGCCGTGGTTGATTTACGTCCTACAGCAACAAGAACCTTGTCAACAGTTAATTGCTTCTCACCATCTGTGCCGGAGAAGGTAACAACCTCTTTGCCATTTTTATGCTCTACTTTTGTTACTTTCGTTTCAAGCATAATTTTTACACCGCTTTTTAGCAAAGATTTCTTCAGGACTTCTGCAGCTTCCGGATCATTGAGCGGAAGTATCTGCGGCATAAGCTCAATTACAGTTACATCTGCACCCAGTTTATTGAAAATATAGCTCCACTCAATACCAATAACACCTCCGCCAATTACAAGAAGCGTTTTTGGAACTTCGTTTGCTGCAAGAGCGCCATCACTATCCCAAACGTTGGCGCCATCCAGACCGGGGATTGGGACTTTTACAGGCTCTGAACCTGTTGCAATGATGATATTTTTTCCGGAGATAACTTCTGTTTTGCCATCAGAATATGTAACTTCAACAGAAGAAGCGCTTTTTACTTTTCCGGTTCCCATAAAAACTTTTACATTATTCTTTTTCATCAGATATCCAATACCTGATACAAGCTGCTTAACAATACCCTGACGTCTGGAAACTACTTTTGAATAATCAAGTGTGCAGCCTGTTGTGTTAACACCAAATTCTTTGCCTCTTTTTGCTGCCATATCATAAGCATCTGCGCTTGCTATCATTGCCTTTGAAGGAATACACCCTCGATTTAAGCAAACTCCGCCAAGCGAATCTTTTTCTACTAATGCTACTTTTGCTCCAAGCTGAGAAGCCTTTATTGCTGAGACATACCCGCCAGGCCCTCCGCCTATAACAATTACATCATATACAGCATCTGTTTGACTTGCCATTAACTTACCTCTTTTTCTATTTTTTAATTTATTCCCACCAGTATGTTCGGTATTTTTCCAACGCATCGCATAGAGCATCTACATTTTCAGGCGGTGTTGGTGGATATATCCCTGCAACAAGCTCCAACCCGCCGGATGGATCACCTAGTTTTTTAACTTCCTCTTCAATCAAATCATGGATATCTTTGCGATTGCCAAATGGAACAACCGTCTGCCGGTCGATATCAAGACATATACATGCTTTTCCTTTTATCTCTTTTGCAATATTATCAATTCCGTTTACTAAATCCTGAGGGTTTACTATATCTACTCCAGCTGCTATCTGATCTTCCAAAATATCAAGAGTGCGTCCATCACTATGGAAAAATACAAGAGTATTTGATTTTTTGCATGGCCGCATTAGCTTAGCATAATTTGGCTTAATCCATTTTCTGAAATCATCAGGACTTAAAATTGTGGATGTTTGTGTTCCAAGATCATCTCCGAAACTCATCATGTCCACACCAATATCAAGATAATTCTTTACCAGTTTCAAGTTGTGCTCAACAATAATATCAATTAATTCATATAATTTTGGTTCATCTGTTGCAATATCAATCATGAAGTTATTAAATCCGCGCAGATATTCGAGACGTAAAAAGAGAAAACCATGAGGTACGCCTCCGACTGTTAATTCACCGTTTGCTTTTTGATTGTTTATCCATGTCTTTATTGCATCCCAGTCAACCGGTCCTCTATCGGCAGTTACACTAGGGTCAGGCGCTTTATAATTATCAAACTTAGACCAGTCATCCAGTGGAAATTTTATTACATTGCCTTCAATGCCATTAACCGGTGACAGCCAAGTTGAACCCCAGGAATCTGTAAACGGTTGATCTTTGGTATATGCAGGTCCAAAATCATGATTGTCATAATCTCTCCACCCGGATTTGACATAAGGAAAAAAAGATGGATGTTTTAATGCTGAAGATTCCATATCAACACGAAATTGGTCCCATGATGCATCTGAAATATGTACCGATATCGGTATCCTATCAGGACCTTGAAATTTTGCATTACGAATATAGTTTTCCCTGTTGGAATACATTACAATCTACTCCAAATATTCATAATAAATATTCTATTTACTCTATCAAAGTTTTTGCTCTAATGTCAATTAGTCAGGAACTGCTGATAGACCTGCTGCTTTTCTTGCTTTAGCAATTCCCCAGCACCACCAAGATACCTGTTCACCATTTCCGGGGTCTTGTATAACCGTTTCTCCATCTATTAGATTGAAAGCTTCTGCATACAAATCCGTATAGTTTTCATCTTTAATAAAATGAAGCCAGTTAATTATTGTATTATAGTCTTTCTCCTCTAGTGCATAAACAATATCCCAGCCGACACCTTTACCAATAACCTGCGGATCAATTGCTCCAGTACTTGGAGTCCAATGAACACTTGTAACAGTTCTGCCATGCCAATTCATCTTCGCTTTTTCACGATATGTGTGAATTGTATTTCTCAGTATATCCGCATCAGCGCCATCCCACTGTGCTTGCACTGGTGATAGATTAACCCAGCTCAATCCGTCAAACAGTTTTCCATCGCCGCCATCGGTTAATCTCATTTCTGCATATACAGTTTTTCCATCAACCTGCATTGTCAGCTTATCTTTTATTGCATCTTCGATCTGTGTGTATGCATTTCTCCATTTTCTTGCATTTGCTGCATCATCACGTTTTATAGCTGCTTTCTCAAGAAGCCTGAGGCCACGGCAAGCCCAGGATTGAGTGAGTAAATCCCATGTGTCCCAATATCTTCCTTCACGCGAGTGCTCAAGGCAGAAATTATGAATTAAACCTGGCCATATTCTATCAACCTTTGGAAAGAGATATGGTGAATCTATTGCAGTGTTTGTCATATCTACAACTTGGGCGTATGTGGAATCTTCCCATTTTTTCACATTCGAGTTTAAAACAACCATTGCCCAAGCAGTAAGCACATGAAAATTCCCATCAAGCTGATCCATTCGACTGAATATTGGATATGTCGTGGATTTTTTGTGTTTAATATTTCCTGTATCTACGGCAAAAGCAGCTGTATTACTTTTTTCATCATGCCATTTTTTTACATTGGGATCAAAGCCAAATCCTCCAACAAGCGGATTATCCTTATTGACATCTCCCCACCATATACAATCTGAATCACCATCAGCTATTACATGAATATAGTAGCTTCTGCCTTCATAGAGTTCAACAGGCTTGGAAAATTTGAATCTCACCCAATTGCCTGATTCTGAAATCGCATCTTTTGAGATAACAGCTGATGCAAATCCTTTGATGTCATTCAATGATGATGATATGCTGCATGTTATTGTTGCCTTGCCATTATATCCTGATGATAACCATGCTTCTACGGCAACAACAGGGTCATTTGGAGCAGAAAATCTCTGTGCTCCATGAAATCCATCATTTAGTTTGTAAAGCGGAATATCATGAGTTAAAGATATAATGGAATCTGAATTAGAATATGGAATGTTTTCAGTTACCTTCCTGCCCATAACATGCGGACATCTGTGCATGCCGTTCGCTTTAGCTGATTTTAATACCACATCTACAAGTTTCCTTGCCCTTTCCATCTCTCCCGTTTCTAAAAACAATGAAACAAGTCCGCCTACTGTTCTTGGAAACATACCTATATAGGCGCCATTTACAGATTCCTGAAAGTATCCATCGTTCTCAACACGATCTATAATGCTTTGATATGTTCGCTTATACAAACCTTCTATAAAAGGATCTTGCAGCTCTTTTTTTAGGTCAGATAGATTA
Organism: Armatimonadota bacterium; assembly: GCA_033808695.1. Taxonomy (GTDB): domain Bacteria; phylum Armatimonadota; class UBA5829; order DTJY01; family DTJY01; genus JAPXND01. The sequence continues at coordinate 7,969 of JAPXND010000043.1, read as the reverse complement.
GCATTGCTCATATATTCGTTATTTCCTTTGTTAGACATTTCATCAGCCGATAGTGTAGATAAGAATATGAATATTAAAATAATCATAATCCAAATATTCTTGTTCTTATTCAATTTACTATTTTCCTTTCTATATAAAATTTATATTCTTATTATAACATTATATTTTTAATTACCATAGACTAAAACAAGAAGGTATTGTATAATAATTTGGTTAATATTTGTTAATGTTAATTTTTAATTAATTATTACTAATTAAGGAGTGTATATATGACATCTCGTGAAAGAGTAATTAAAACTCTTAATTTTGAAAGTGTAGATCGTGCACCAAGACAGCTTTGGGCTCTTCCTGGAATACCTATGTTCCGTATGGATGAATTGAATGAGGTGCTTGAGGAATTTCCAAGCGATTTTGGAGGACCGCAAGTACAATACGGTGTGTCTAAGCGGGCATCCGGAACACCAAATGTTGTTGGCGAAAACACCGATGATTGGGGTTCTGTGTGGCATGTAGGTGAACCGGGAGTGATAGGAGAAGTAAAAGTAGCGCCTTTAGATGATTGGTCTGCACTAGCAGAATATTTACCGCCTTACGAAATTCTGGATAATGCAGACTTTAGTTTAGTCAATAAAAGCTGTGAAGAATCTGATCTCTTTATTTTAGCAGGAACTCATACAAGACCATTTGAACGTCTTCAGTTTCTTAGAGGCACAGAAAAGATATTTATGGACCTGGCGTATGGAACTAAAGAGGTGAATACTCTTATCGAAATGATTCATGACTTCTCAATAAGAGAAATGCAGATGTGGGCAGATACCGATGTAGATGGAGTCAGCTTTATGGATGATTGGGGCTCTCAAACATCACTTCTAATATCCCCTGCAATGTGGAGAGAAATATTCAAGCCATTATATAAAGATTATTGTGATATACTGCATGCAAAAGGTAAATATGTATTCTTCCACTCAGATGGTTTAATTGAATCTATATATCCTGATTTGATTGAAATAGGAATAAACGCCATAAATTCACAGCTATTCTGTATGGATATTGAAGGTCTTGGTGAAAAATATCGCGGCAAAATCACTTTTTGGGGTGAAATTGACCGTCAGCATATTCTTCCATTAGGAACAACCGATGATGTAAGAGCAGCTGTAAGACGTATTCGCAAAGCATTAGACCACGGAAATGGAGGAGTAATTGCTCAATGCGAATGGGGTATTGATGCACACAAAGAGAACATTAAAGCCGTATTTGATGAATGGAATAAAAAATACTAATATTACTTACAAAAGCGGGGAGATAAAACTCCCCACATTTTAATTACGGCTATTCATCAAGCTTGCCATGCTCTAATCCAACTGGAAGTGGCTTAGGGCGACTGCATACTTTTTCCATTTCAATTCGTTTTCCCATATTTGAAGCATCATGGAAGGAGTGCATTAAATCCAGAACATGATAAGCAAGATTTCCATTGGCTCTATGTGGTCTTCCGGATTGTATTGCATATGCCATATCTGCAGCCCCAATACCTCGTGATTGTTCTGCATATCCATGTGTCAGCGGATATTCCTTCCAAACTGGTTCAGCCTCAGTAAATATCTTTACTGGCCCGCCAAAGCAATTTGGATCCGGTACACTCATTGTTCCTTTTGTTCCATATATTTCTATTCTTGGCAATTCAGCTGCCCATACATCAAAGCTTGTAAGAATAGTTCCTATTGCACCATTTTCAAATTCCATTATACCGGTAATATGAGTAGGCGTTTCAACAGTTATTTTCTCTCCTTTATGCGGTTCGCTTCCAATTATTCGCTCTGGGAATGTGATGCGGGTAGATCCAAGAACACTCTTAACAGGTGAAATCAGATTTATTAAAGCAGTAAGATAGTATGGCCCCATATCAAACATTGGACCTGCACCAGGTTTGTAGAAAAATTCTGGATCAGGATGCCAAGATTCCGGTCCATGACCAGTAAAGAAAGCAGATGCACCTATCGGCTCACCAATCACTCCGTCATCAATCAACTTACGGCAAGTCTGAAGTCCTGCGCCTAAAAATGTATCAGGCGCACAACCAACTCTTACACCCTTTTCATCTGCAAGCTTAAGGAGTTTTTTGGCATCATTTCTATCAATTGTTAAAGGCTTTTCATTATGTATGTTTTTACCTGCTTCAACCGCAGCAAATGCTATCTCTGCATGAGCCTTTGGTACTGTTAAGTTAATGATAATGCTTATCTCAGGATCTGCAAGCATCTCATCTAATGTGTATGCATGAGGGATATTCCATTCCTTAGCTTTAGCAACAGCTCGGTCCATAATTATATCCGAACATGCAGCTATTTCTAAAATGTCAAAAGTATTTCCCGCCTGCATATATGTATTGCAAATATTCCCACATCCAACAATTCCAACTTTCACTGGTTTCATAATCTCATTAAATCTCCTAACAAATATATTTTTACATTCAATTATGTTGCATTGCGTAACAATTCTACATTTAATATCTATACACCTTTATTCTACATAGAATTTTTGGAATACATCATGAATGTATGATATAATTTTATATCAAAAATTAAGGATTTTACATGAAACTGCCTGATGATATAAAATTTGATAAAAATGGATTAATCCCTGCAGTTATTCAAAGCGCAATCGATTCAAAAGTATTGATGCTTGGATTTATGAATCAAGAATCATTAGAACGAACAATCACAGAAGGAAAAGTTTGTTTTTGGAGTAGATCCAGAAATAAATTCTGGCTTAAGGGCGAAACATCGGGAAATTTTCTTCTTGTTAAAGATATTAGAGTTAACTGTTATGTGGATTCATTACTTATAAAAGCTGAGCCGATTGGACCAACGTGTCACAATGGATACGAATCATGCTATTATCGAAAAATTACAGATGATGGTTCTTTAGAAATAATTGAAGAACAGCTTTTTGATCCAACTGAAGTATATAAAAAATAGTCTAAAATATATTGTATAACATAGGAGTGAAATGAATATGAAACCATTAAGAATGTTGTCCAGGCAGTTTTTATCAAGACTTTCAATTGTTTTAATCCTTACTTCATTATCTACAGCTTCATTGCTCAGTGCACCGGAATATAGAGCATTAACTATTCTCCACACAAACGATACACATGGACACTTGATTCCATTCAGCTATCCTGACCCAAGAACACCGGATGATGTTATTGCAGAAATGCCTATGAGACATAATGTAGGTGGAATAACACGACGAGCAACATTATTCAATCAAATCAAGGCGGAAACTCGTGGAAACTCAATAATGATAGATGCGGGTGATGCACTTGACGGCACCCCTTTCAGCATTGAGTATATGGGCGATGCAGACTTCGATACAATGCGTGCTGCCGGATATTTCTTGCGAACAAACGGAAATCATGAGTTCAGCGCTTCATTAAAACAGTTTAATAAGAACATTCAAACTGGAGGATTTCCTGTAATAGATGCCAATCTTTTAGACAAATCAACCAGTAAACCTGCGCTGCCAGAGTACATCATAAGAGAAATCAATGGCGTTAATATAGCTTTCTTTGGATTGACTACACCAGCCGCTTCTTCTTACAAAGCAGCAAAAGAAGGATTCACTTTGACTGATCCAATTGAAACAGCAAAGAAGCTTGTCCCAGAGCTGCAAAAGAAAGCCGATATTATAATAGCTGTTACTCATATAGGTTATGATGAAGACATTAAATTAGCTAAGGAAGTTGACGGCATTGATATTATCATTGGCGGACATTCTCATACCAGACTTTCTAAGCCTGCATTCATTAATAAAACTTCTGAAAATGGGCTTTTTGATGTTGGCGGAACAGTAATTGTTCAAGCTTTTCAATGGGGCGGTGAGTTAGGCAGACTTGATCTCATTTTTAGGCGCAATGGCGGAAAATTTACTTTAATGGACTACAAAGGCAAGCTTATTCCTGTTTCATCCAATTTACAAGAAGATAAAGAAACCAAAAAAGTCTTAGACCGCTATTATGAGCCAATGAAGAAATATTATGATGAAGTTGTTGGTGAAGCAGCTGCCACTTTTTATGATGACCGAAGCGGTGAAAGCTCAGTCCTTAATCTAATCTGCGATGCATTGAAGGAGAAAACCGGTGCAGATGGATCTATATACAACACCGGTGGAGTAAGGGCGGATATTGTTAGGGGTCCAATCAAAATGTGGGATGTAGCAACGGTAATGCCATTCCAAAACAATATTGTGATAGCTGAAATGTCTGGCGCCAGACTTAAGCAGGCGCTGTCTGAGCTTAGAGTAGGCGTATCTAAAAATATAAGATACAGCATTGATAATAACATATTAATTAAAGCTGAAATTAATGGTCAGCCAATAGATGATAATACTATATATAAAATTGCGACAATAGATTTTCTTGCCGATTTTGGCTTAAAAGATGTTGAAGTAAAGAATCTGAATGTAAATTATCGTGATGCAGTAAAAGAGTATATAAAAGCACGAAAGCAGATAGCGCCTGATCTTGACGGACGTCGATATATTACCAATTCTACAGAACCGCCTGTATAAAAGAGAATGCGGTTAAAACCGCATTCTCACCTATTTTACTTTATATTTCTCCAAGGTTTTCATTGCATCTTCTTCATCTGCAGCAGAACCTATTAATATAATGCCATCATATCCATCAGTCTGTTCATATATCGCATCAAGAGTATTGCCATCACCATATATCTGTATAAGCTTGCCGGCATCTCTTATTTTTATATAAACCTCAGGCCAATATTCCCAACTTGGAACACCGCTTCCAGGAATCCACTGCACACCCTTCAATTCCTCAATTGACAAAAGAGAATCTAAATGAGGCAGCTGCCCCGGTCCATCAAGATGATAAAAAGCATTTCCAAGTTTTTTACAGGTTTCAGCCAATTCAGGCTTGACGAATTCATCGAACATATCTGGACCAATCATATAGCAAAAGTCGCATTGAAGCATATAGTATGGGGTATCGGGTGACAATATAGCTGCCCATGCTGTGTATCCTGGATTTGAAGGTTGTATTATGCTGTTGAATTCATCAAAATATTTCCACCATAGCCTATGGACGTCCCATGTCTTTTCTTTCACATCTTCAGGATAGTCATATAAATCAAATAATAGCTTCTCACTGGGTCTAAATGATGATAAAACATCAAGATTGCCGCCTAAATCAGACATTCCAAGCTGAACACTGCCCTGCCATTTATCAACAGCAACCCTGTATATATCAGACATTCTGCGAAACCAGAAATTGTTTTCATCATATTCTAATACTAAGTCTGCAATTTCAACTTCATTCACCGGCTGAAACCAGGTAGTGCCAGAATCATTTTTTAGTTCTGCTCCCATAAATGCTGCTGCAACACCGGGACCAAAATTTGGCCATACAGTTGGGAAGGAATCCCCTAAGAATTTACATGATGATAAATTGTAGTCCCATCTATCTACAATTTGTTCCGGAGTTATTGACAGATCATAGTGAGAAATGAAATCCATTGCAGGTATTGATGGCTCTGACCTGCCTGGATTACGTCCGCCTACTGTAAATTGAATTAACGGTCTGCCTAAATCGCCTGCCCACCATTTGCGGTAATTCTCTTTATTTCTAACCCAGTCATCTTGTGAAAAACCTATACTCATACAATCCGCCTTAATCAAATATTTATTTAAAAATTATATTATTTTAAATTTTAATATTTATACTACTATATTAACAAGTTTTCCTTCAATTACAATAACTTTTTTTATTTCAGCATTGTTAATCGATGTTTTGATATGTTCATTAGCTAAAGCAAGTTCTTTCAGCTCATCTTTGTCTATTCCGGCAGGCGCTTGTATTCGTTCACGAACCTTTCCATTTATCTGTATTACAATTGTAACTTCATCATCTTTAGCAATCTCAGAATCATATGACGGCCACTGATTGTTATATATGAAGTCTTTATTGCCCAATAATGACCATAGTTCATCAGCAAGATGCGGTGCAAAAGGACTGAGTATTATTGACAGCATCTCCATAGCTTCACTCAAAACAGCAGCTGATTCCGGCTTACCTGCATTAAATGAGTTATCACGAAAAGCAGTCATGTCATTCATCATTTCCATAAGTGCACTTACTGCTGTATTGAAGTGGAATCGTTCTATATCAAATGTCAGTTTCTTTATAATTTGATGAGTTTTCCGTCGAATATTTTTTTCATCAGTGGTTAGATTAGAATTATCAAGCATGCTGCGCCAATTTCCATTGTAGTTTTTAATATTGGCATCAAAGAAGCGCCATACACGGTTTAAGAATCTATAAACACCCTCAATTCCCTGATCACTCCATTCCGCATCTAAATCGGGAGGACCGATAAAGAGTATAAACATTCTTCCCGTGTCGGCTCCGTATTTGCTGCAGATGAAATCCGGTGAAACAACATTTCCGCGAGATTTACTCATTTTGTATCCATCTTTATATATCATACCTTGAGTAAAAAGCTTGTTGAATGGTTCTTCAAAGTTAACCAATCCCATATCTTTTATCATCTTTGTAAAGAATCTGGAATACAGCAAATGAAGCACGGCATGTTCAACTCCGCCAACATACTGATCAACAGGAAGCCAATAGTTGGCTTTTTCAGGATCAAATGGTAGTTTGTCCTCCTTAGGACTTGCGTATCTTAGGAAATACCATGATGAGTCAATCCATGTGGCCATTGTGTCGGTTTCGCGTCGAGCCTTGCTTCCACATTTGGGACAATCAACTGACATAAAGGATTCAGATGTTGTTAAAGGTGATTCGCCTCTTCCAGTAAATTTTACATCCGTTGGCAGCATTACAGGAAGTTGTTCAAACGGAACAGGCACCATACCGCATTTATCACAATATATGATGGGAATAGGTGTTCCCCAGTATCTCTGTCTTGAGATAAGCCAGTCACGAAGTCTAAATGTTATCTTCCGCTCACCTATTCCATTCTCTTCCATATAATCAATAATAGCATCTTTTGATTCTGTATTAGGCACACCATTAAATTCACCTGAGTTTACCTGAAAACCAGGATCAATATAAGCGCATTCCATCGTTTCAGGATCAGGTATTGAATCTAATGATGGGGAAATAACTGTCTTAATACCAAGACCATACTTTTTTGCAAATTCAAAGTCCCGTTGGTCATGTGCCGGAACTCCCATTACAGCGCCGGTTCCATAATCAACAAGAACATAATTAGTAATCCATATTGGCACAATATCGCCATTCATTGGATTAACGGCATGTTTTCCAATAAACATGCCTTCTTTTTCAAGAGTTGTAGATTGACGTTCAATTTCGGTGAGTGAACTAACCCTGGATATAAAGTCTTTGACACTCGATTCATATTCTGTTCCAGCAATCAATTTTTTTACAAGTGGATGCTCCGGCGCCAAAACCATATATGTAACTCCATATATGGTGTCCTGTCTGGTAGTAAATACAGGAACATCATCACCTGTTTCATGCACTTTAAAATTGATTATGACGCCTATACTTTTGCCAATCCAGTTTCGCTGCATGGATCTTACTCTTTCTGGCCAGTATTCCAGCAAATCAATATCTTCCAGCAAGCGGTCTGCATAATCGAGGGCTCTCATACAAACATCACCCGCGTTGAAAAGGACGGAAAGATCATTGAAATGGTCAAAACCGATAATGCCATAGAAAGGCTTGAAACAGCACAGTTATCAGTATCTGAGCAGATTGCCGGGATGTCTTATCGCGAGGTACTGAAGGTCCTCGATAACATGAACGCCGGCGATGTAGAATACATCATGGATGGTGTTGAGATGAACATGAACATTGCAGAATATGGCTTTGCCAACAACACAGGCTTGGAATATGGATCGCTGATCCGAGATCTATCTAAAAGTAGTTTGGACGAAGAGGCAGGACTTCCAACGAAGATTAAAG
>JAPXND010000042.1:0-19433 GCA_033808695.1 Armatimonadota bacterium | reverse complement strand
CCTGCATCTTCTGTGGCATATGCTTCTGAACCTATTGATATTGGTACAATTTTTGGCGTTTTATTTGCTGTTTGTGATATATACTGGAGGAATGGAAGCTGAACTTCTATCGAATGTTCGGGTTTGTGAACCTGCGCCATGATTTTTGCATCCGGAAGCTGGGCTGTTATGGCACGAACCAGATCTTTGTCTATTTCCAAAATTCCAAGCGGAGTGCGCCAACCATCTTCATCGCTCAGGGCAATTGGCGGGTTGTAATAACGATGATTTGGTGCAAGATATATTACCGTATCGGGAATGCCATCTTCTGCAAGCCTGTAGTAGCTATATGCTGCCGTTGAGCCTGAATAGATGTATCCTGCATGCGGAACCACCAAACCGATTATTTTTCCGGCGTTTATGCCGGATGGTTTTGGAATATCACCCGGTCCATTTCTTCCTGTAAAACATGCTTCTATATCACTAATCAATCCGGATTTAGATTGATTGTAGAAATATCCTGCAACTGCCGGTTCTCTTATACTCATTGTCATCACCTCAATTGATTTTAACTCATATATAATATTAAAGCAATGGAAAATATAATGGAACGCTGCATAAACAAAAAAACGGCGCTTCCTATACGGGAAACGCCGTTCTATATTTTTACTATTTCAGCAAGTTATTTTTCTAACATTGCTTGAGCCTTCTGGGAATCAATCATAACTCCGGGACCCATTGTGGATGATATTGTTATCTTCTTGAAGTAGCGACCTTTTGCCGAAGCTGGTCTTGCTTTTAAAAGAGCCGATATAAGTGTAAGCAGGTTTTCTTTCAGCTGGTCGGGTGTGAATGACACTTTACCTATTGCCATATGTATAATACCCGCTTTATCTACTCTGTATTCTACACGAGATGCACTTTTAATATCATTAACTACTTTTCCAACTTCTGTTGTTACGGTTCCGGCTTTGGGATTAGGCATTCTAGGACCTAAAGTTCGTCCCAGCTTACCTACCATGCTCATAACATCCGGTGTAGCAACAAGGATATCGAACTCTCTCCATCCGTTTTGTATCTGCGTTACAAGATCTTCGGCGCCTACGGTATCGGCGCCGGCATCTAATGCTTCCTGAGCTTTTTCGCCTTTTGCGAATACAGCTACTTTGCGAACCTTTCCGGTTCCGTGGGGTAAACTTGCGGTACCTCTTACCATCTGATCGCCGTGTCTTGGGTCTACACCCAATCTGACAGCAATGTCAACAGTTTCATCAAATTTGGCGGAAGCAGAATTTTTCACTATCTCTATAGCTTCGATAGGATCATAGAGATGTGTTTTTTCAATAGATTTAGCAGCTTCCTGGTATCTTTTTCCTCTTTCGGACATTTTAAACCTCCTGGTGGTTGTTTTGCGGTAAGGTGTTTAACTTACCTCCCACTTGGCACAGCAGATTAATCTTTGATGGTAACACCCATCGATCTGGCAGTGCCTTCAATGACCTTCATTGCATTCTCAATATCGTTAGCATTCAAGTCGGGCATCTTTATTTCGGCAATTTCTTTTACCATAGCTTTTGTGATAGATCCAACCTTATTAGTGTTTGGTCTGTCTGACCCACTGCTTAGTCCAGCAGATTTTTTAATCAACTCTGCTGCTGGTGGAGTTTTAAGGATAAATGTGAACGATCTGTCTTCAAATACGGTTATTTCAACGGGAATAACTGTACCTATTTGAGCTGCCGTTTTTTCATTGTATGCTTTGATGAACTCCATCATATTGATCCCGTATTGACCCAATGCTGGTCCAACGGGTGGTGCCGGCGTGGCTTTTCCTGCGCCAAGCTGCAGCTTAACCACTCCCAATATTTTCTTTGCCATTTTTATCCTCCGAAATCCTTTTATAGCAGGATTACGTTATGCTTTTATACAGGCAGCTTATAAAATGTTTATGCCTGCAAATCAATCTGCAATGGTATTACCATTAACAGATATTAAATCTTTTCAGCCTGGTTAAAATCCAGCTCTACGGGTGTATCTCTTCCGAAAATAGAGATAAGCACTTTTAGTTTTTCTTTTTGTGCGTTTACATCCTGAATAGTGCCGGTAAAATCTGTAAATGGACCGGATGTAACTCTAATAGCCTGTCCAGATTCCCAAAGCACTCTCGGTTTTTTCCTTGGTCCTTCTACAGCCTGAAGGATATTAGATATCTCTTTATCCTGCAGCGGAACAGGTTTGTTGCCGGAGCTTACAAATCCGGTTACGCCTGTGGTGCTTTTTACCAAATACCAGGTGCTGTCATCCAAAATCATTTCAATAAGCACATATCCAGGGAATATTTTTCTCTGTACTTCGTGCCTTTTACCGTTGCGGGTTCTTATTTCCTGCTCGGTAGGTATAAGTATTCTGAACACCTTATCCTTAAGATTCATGGATTCGGCGCGGCGTTCTATATTCGTTTTTACTTTATTTTCATGTCCAGCATATGTGTGAACTGCATACCAGTTCTTAACCATATCATGCCCCTTAATTCAAGCAACAGCGTATGTAACAATTGTTGATTTGCCGTTTGAAATTCTGTATGCAAATCTTACCAGTTTAATAGATGTCTTGACATCAATCCAAATATGAAATCAAAACCGGCTATCCATACAGCTACTATAAGTACAAAAAGGAGTACCATTCCGGTAGATTTAATTAGTTCTTCTTTGCTTGGCCATGAACATTTTAATAGTTCTGCCCAGCTCTCTCTTGCAAATCTTGAGATTCTAGCAAAGATATTTTCTTTTGATGCATGCTCAGCCATTCCAAATTCCTCTGAATCCTGCCGATGCTGCTCGGCGTTGGATATATCATAAAAATGCTCCACTGTGTACTGTAAACAGCATACATGGAGCTGAAAATGCGATACAATAAACTAAATGGCAGGGACAACAGGACTCGAACCTGCGGCATTCGGTTTTGGAGACCGACGCTCTACCAACTGAGCTATGTCCCTATAATTCAACATTTACATTATCACATAAATCAATCGAATTGTAAAGCTGCAGTAAAATATTTAGCCTGCAGCAACACATTATTTATTGATTTATTTCGACTCTCTGTGAGAGGTATGCTTTTTGCAAGCTTTGCAATATTTGCGAATTTCAATCCTATCCGGATCATTTCGCCTGTTTTTAAATGTTGCATAATTTTTGGATTTACAATCTGAACAAGAGAGATTGATAATAATCCTGGTCTCACCAGCCATACTAATTTCCAGACCTTCCTATACAATGGATAAATAAGACCGGGCTTGCCCCGGCCTTATAATAATTATCAACAGTGCCGAATATTATTCTTCAACAGCAGTAATAACGCCAGCGCCAACGGTGTGTCCGCCTTCTCGTATTGCAAAGCGAAGTCCTTCTTCCATTGCGATTGGCTTCATCAATGTTGCTTTTATCGTTACGTTATCCCCCGGCATTACCATCTCTACCCCTTCAGGAAGCATGATGTCGCCTGTTACGTCGGTTGTTCTAAAGTAGAACTGTGGGCGATACCCATTGAAAAATGGAGTGTGTCTTCCGCCTTCATCCTTTGACAGTATATATACTTCCGCACTGAACTTTGTTAACGGCTTTATTGATCCCGGCTTGGCTACTACCATACCGCGCTCTATGTCTTTCCGTTCTACGCCTCTTAACAGCAATCCTACGTTGTCTCCGGCTTCTCCTGTATCAAGCATCTTCCGGAACATTTCTACTCCCGTTACTACCGATTTCTTGATCTCGTCCTTCAACCCTACGATTGCTACTTCATCACCAGTCTTTATTACTCCGCGTTCTACTCTTCCTGTTGCTACTGTGCCGCGACCTGTAATTGTAAATACGTCTTCTACTGGCATTAGGAACGGCTTGTCTACTGCTCGCTGTGGCTCAGGTATATAGGTGTCTAATATATCCATCAAATCCCATACTTTTCCACACCACTCGCATTCTCTCTTTCCGCATCCGCACTCCGCTACCTTTGTGGCGCTTCCTACTACTATCGGTATGTCGTCACCAGGAAATTCATACTTTGACAGCAGCTCCCTGATCTCAAGCTCTACTAACTCTATCAGCTCTGGGTCGTCTACCATATCCGCTTTGTTCATAAATACTACTATGTATGGTACGCCTACCTGTCTTGCCAACAGTATGTGCTCTCTCGTCTGCGGCATCGGACCGTCTGCTGACGATACTACTAATATTGCACCGTCCATCTGGGCTGCGCCTGTTATCATGTTCTTGATATAGTCCGCGTGTCCAGGACAGTCTACGTGCGCATAGTGCCTCTTGTCTGTGCTGTATTCTACATGGCAGGTCGCTATCGTTATGCCTCTGTCTCTCTCTTCAGGCGCTGCGTCTATCTCTTCAAACTTCTTTGCTTCTGCCATCCCTGCTAATGACAGCGTGTTTGTTATCGCTGATGTAAGCGATGTCTTTCCGTGGTCTACGTGTCCTATTGTTCCCACGTTTATATGCGGTTTTGTTCGCTCATACCGCTGCTTTGCCATCTCTTTGCCTCCATAGAAAAAGTGGAAGTAAGAGCAAAATGCTCTCTATTTCATCTTATTACGTTTTTGGTAAGTAATGGAGCCCACGATGGGAATCGGACCCATGACCTCCTCTTTACCAAAGAGGTGCGCTGCCTCTGCGCCACGTGGGCACTATGTGATGCGTAAAGCCCACACCTGCGGGCTTAGTTCCGTTTTGAATGGTGGGGGGAGGTAGATTCGAACTACCGAAGCGTTCCGCAACAGATTTACAGTCTGCTCCCTTTGGCCACTCGGGAATCCCCCCATGATAATGATTTGACGCTGAGCTTTGTGTTCAATGGAGCCGACGATGGGAGTCGAACCCGCAACCTACGGTTTACAAAACCGTTGCTCTGCCGTTGAGCTACGTCGGCACTGCTGTTAATTAAAGTGAAAACCTTCGCAATTACTACAAGCTGCTTAGCATCTCATCTAAACCAATATTCAATTTTACGCATATTGCCTGCACGCCGCGACAGCACAGGCGACCTACGAACTATAATTATATCAAGGTAGATGTCTGATGTCAACACTTTTATATCAAATTAATGCAAATTGTTGGATATTACAGATACTGTTTTTAAATTAATCGCACATATACAAATAAAGGATAGTTAGAATAATATCAATAATATATATACGTATTAATCCTATGGCGGTACTACAATAAAAGGTTGCTAACGATGGATACAAACAGAACGCATTGCATTAAACCGATAATAGTTACATTTTCGCCAACATGGTTTTACAAGAAATTCGGTATGGATTTTTCAGAACGTTACTGGCATGACCCTATCGGCCGAACAGAACGAAATCGTGAAATGGTAAGGCTGCAGTATGAAAAGTTTGCAGAAGTTGGAATAGGCGCTGATAATCCAAATCCTGCTCCGTTTTTCAGCGATGCATACGGCAATTACTTTATGCCGGCGCTTTTTGGGTGTGAAATTTCGTATCACAAGGATCAGGCTCCGTCATCAATAACATTGGATTGCAGCATTGAAGATATGCGGAGTCTTGAGCTGCCGGATTTTGAAACAAATCCTGTAATTCAAAAAGCATTTGCCGATGCTGAAGTTCTTAAAAAACATTATGGCTTTTGTCATGGAGCAATAAACACCGGAAGCCCTATTAACGTGGCTGTAAATGTATTTGGCGAAGAATTTCTCATGGTGTGTATTTCTGAACCGGAAACTGCAAAGCATGTATTGATGATTATAGCTGAAACAGAATTCAAATTATACCGCGAATTATCCGCTGCAGCTGCACCAGATGAATTTCCGCTTGATGATATAGTTTTTGGTTATGGCAATTGTCCTGCCATCATGTTTTCGCCGAGTGTTTACAGAGAGGTGATTTTACCGGTAGATAAATGGGTAAGGGAGCAGGTATCATCATTTCATCTTCATCATTGTGGTGTATTTGATAAATATATTGATCTATATAAGGAACTTAACCCATCAAGCCTTGATATAGGCGGAGGAAGCAATTACAGATTAATAAGGAAAGCTTTTACTGATACGCCTTTTTCTCTTATTGTTAATGCGCCGGATATTGAAGGCAAAACACTAAATGATATAGATAACCTGATAGGGAGTATGGTGGATGGAGCAGCGCCATCAGAATTGATAACTCATTTATGGGTTGGTGAAGCCAGTGACGTAATAGATGATGAGACTGTGATAAATCTGCGTACAGTACATGAAAGAATTTGATTATTTCTAAACAAATTCAGCAAACACATCATTGGAAAACATTATGCCTTTATGAGTCAGTCGAATGTGGTTGTTATGCAGCTCAAGCATGCCTTTGGATATAAACTCTCTTATCTGGTAATCATATACATCATATATAGAAACACCGTATCTTTCTTGAAAAGCATGCAAATCAATTCCATCCATTGTTCTAAGCGCAAGAAAAACTGTTTCACCCATAGAACCCTGTATAGGCAAACACTCAGATGCTTCTACCGGTGATGTATCGTCTGCCAAGCAGGATATGTATTTCTGTATAGATGATGTTTTTATAGAACGAACTCCGCCAATATATGAACACGCTGCAGCGCCAAATCCAAAATATTGATTATTCATCCAATATGATAGATTGTGTGCACATCTGTATGCCTTTTTACAAAAGCTTGATATTTCATATTGAGTAAATCTAAATTGCTTAAGATGCAATACGGCAGCTTCATACATATCACCTTCTGTATATTCATCGGGAAGCTCCAATTCATTGTGTTCATACATCCAGTAGAACGGTGTTCCTTCTTCAACAGTAAGTGAATACAGGGATAAATGCTTTATATCCAACTCGGCTGCCTGCTCGATTGTATTAAGCCACGATTCCATCGTCTGCCCGGGGATGCCATACATAAGGTCAATGCTGATGTTGGCAAAACCAGTGTTATGCGCCTCTTTTAATGCAGCAAACACATCGTTGGATGAATGGATTCTGCCAAGAAGCTTGAGTTCATAATCCTGCAGCGATTGAACACCCAAGCTAAGTCTATTGAAGCCGGCAGACTTAAGGGTGTGATATATATTTTGTATGCCGGGATTGGACTCTATGGTAACTTCTGCATCTTTTCTGATTTTGAATGCTGAATGAACTGTATTGAGGATTTGGACTATCTGGTCTGAAGGAATTGCAGTTGGCGTACCTCCCCCAAAGTAGATAGTTGAGATCTCCGTATTAGGAAAATCCGATGCTGTTTTTGAGATTTCCTTACATAAAGCTGATGTATAATCGTTATACATGTGCTGCTGGCTGGCGTATGACACAAAATCGCAATACAGACATTTCTGCAAACAAAACGGAATGTGGATATAAATGCTTTGAGGATCTTTATACGACATTGCAACCTGTATAAAATAATGCCCTCCACTGCAATATGAAGGGCATTTGATTATTTAAAGCGCTGATTGAATTCTATTCGAAATGTTATCGATAATCTGCATTTTTTCAACAATTTCCGATAATTTGGCAGCACGATCTCTTATTTCAGCTTTCCCATCGGCAGCCGTTTTGCCCACAATTACCTGAATGGGAATACCTATAAGATCTGCATCTTTAAACTTAACACCGGCACGTTCTTCACGATCATCATACAGAACATCGATTTTCGCTGATAGAAGCTGGTTGTAGATGCTGTCAGCAAGTAAGCGCTGAACTTCGTCAGTGGCATTGGCAAGAATAAGGTGCACCTGGAACGGCGCAATGCTCATTGGCCAGATTAAACCGTTTGCATCGTTGCTTGTTTCTGCAACAGCAGCAATAATTCGGCTTACACCAATTCCATAGCAACCCATAATCATCAGCTTCTCGTTGCCCTCTTCATCGGTGTAAACAGCGTTCATCGGTTCAGATATGGAATATTTCAGCTTAAACACATGACCCATTTCTATTCCACGTTTTTCGATAAAAGGTTCACCGCAGACTTCACATATATCACCTTCTACTGCAAATCTCAGTTTTGACCAGGTTATATCACTCTTAATATCGCTCCAGTTTGCGTTGATGATGTGAGCATCAAGCTCATTTGCACCAATAACAAAGTTTTTAAGATACCTTATTTCTTCATCTGCGTAAAGCGGGATATTTAATCCGATGGGACCGCTGAATCCAACAGGACCGCCGGTATACTCCAAAATTTGCTCAGGTGTTGCCATTTCAAGCGCCGAAGCGCCCAGCAGAACTCGCAGACGACCTTCATTCAGCTCTCTGTCCCCGCGAATCATGGCGGCTACAGGCTTCCCATCTGCCATATATATAAGAGTCTTAATCAGCTGATATGGATAGGCCTTAAGAAAATTGCATACCTGTTCAATTGTATGGGCGCCGGGAGTAGATACTGTTCTGATTGGCTGGAACGGCATAAACTCATCGGTATCATCTACACGGAAATCTGCAATTTCCTGATTTGCTGCATATCCGCATCCCGGACAGATTAATATAGAATCTTCGCCCGCATCTGTAAGAAGCATAAACTCTTTCGTTTCTTTTCCGCCTATAGCTCCACCACTTGCATCTACAGGGGTGATATCCAAGCCGCATCGCTTGAATATTGAGGTATACGCTTCGAACATTTTGTTGTAAACAATGTTAAGACCTTCTTCATCACGGTCGAATGAATAGCCATCTTTCATGAGAAATTCACGGCATCTTATCAATCCGCCGCGCGGACGTGCTTCATCCCGGAATTTCATCTGGATTTGGTAGAGATTCAATGGAAGATCCCTGTATGACTGCACGCTCTTACGCACCAGGTTTGTTATAACCTCTTCATGAGTCGGACCAAGATAGTATTCTGTGCCTTTTCTATCCTTGAAACCAATAAGCACTTCCGACATAGTAACGTCTCTTCCGCTTTCAGCCCAAAGTTCCTTAGGATGCATTGCCGGAAGCAGAAGCTCCTGAGCGCCTTGCTTGTTCATCTCGTCTCTAATGATATCCGAAACCTTAGTCAATGTTCGATACCCAAGCGGCAGAAACTCATATACTCCCGTTACAAGCTGCCGAATGAATCCAGCACGCAGAAGGAGCTTATGGCTAACCATTTCTACATCAGCCGGAACTTCTCTAAGAGTTGGTGCAAATAAATGAGAATATCTCAAACTACTGTCCTCCAATATCCATTATTCTGATCCAATTTTAAGCACGCTAAGAAATGCTTCCTGCGGAATTTCAATCTGTCCTATCTGTTTCATCCGCTTTTTGCCTTCCTTTTGTCGTTCAAGCAGTTTTCGTTTACGGGTTATATCACCGCCGTAGCACTTGGCTGTTACATTTTTTCTTAAGGCGCCAATACTTTCTGCGGCAATAATCTTGTTTCCTATTGCTGCCTGAACCCGCACTTCATACTGCTGTCTTGGAAGAACCTTTTTAAGCCTTTCTACCATCTGCCTGCCGCGTGAATTTGCTGCATCCCTGTGAGTGATGAATGACAGCGCATCAACCGGCGTGCCGTTCAGCAGAATATCTAACTTTACCATATTAGATTCCTGATATCCACAAAACTCATAATCAAAAGAGGCATATCCTTTTGTACGGCTTTTAAGCTGGTCAAAGAAATCCATCAAAATCTCTGAGAGTGGAAGTTTGTAATGCACTATAACTCTCTGTGCAGACGGATATTCCATATCTATCAAGGTACCCCTGCGTTCCTGTGCAAGATCCATCACTCCACCAAGAAAGTCGTTAGGTACAATAATGGTAGATGATACATATGGTTCTTCAATGCAGGATATTTCATTAACAGCAGGCAATACTGACGGGTTATCTACATCAATGACAGAGCCATCTGTTTTGGTAACTTTAAACACAACACTCGGTGCAGTAGCTATAAGATCTATCTCAAATTCCCGCTCAATCCGCTCCTGAACAATTTCCATGTGCAAAAGTCCTAAAAATCCGCATCGATATCCAAATCCCAGTGCAACGGAAGTCTCCGGTTCGTATACAAGAGCTGCATCGTTAAGCTGAAGTTTGGCAAGCGCCTCTCTGAGATCCGGATACTCACGACTATCCAGCGGATACAGTCCGCAAAACACCATGGGATTGGGATTTTTATATCCAATAAGCGGTTCGGATGCACCTTTTTCCGCCAGAGTTATGGTATCGCCTACACGGCTGTCTACCACATCCTTAACACCAGAAATCACATATCCCACTTCACCAGCTGAAAGCGATTTCACCTCGGTAAGCTGCGGTTTGAAGACGCCTACAGAATCTACTTCAAAAACTTTGCCATGCGACATCATTTTAATGTGAGTGCCGGCGCTTATCTCTCCATCAACTACTCTGATATATGCTACAACACCCTGATACTGGTCATAGTGCGAATCGAAAATCAATGCCCTAAGAGGCTTCTCTGCATCGCCTCTGGGTGAAGGGGTTCTGGCAACAACGGCTTCCAGAATATCGTCTATGCCAATGCCTTCCCGTGCACTGGCTAAAATAACGTCATCACCAGGAATTTGTAAAACATCTTCAATTTCCTTAATAACTCGTTCAGGATCAGCAGCTGGGAGATCTATTTTATTAATAACTGGAATAATTTCTAAATTACATGCAAGAGCAAGATTAACATTAGCAAGCGTTTGAGCTTCTACACCCTGAGCAGCATCCACTACCAATATGGCGGATTCACATGCAGCCAAGCTTCTTGACACTTCGTAAGTGAAGTCCACATGACCAGGTGTATCTATAAGATTTAGGATATACTCTTCGCCATTTCTGGCTGTGTAGGTCATGCGAACAGCTGTCATTTTGATAGTGATTCCGCGTTCACGTTCTAAATCCATAGAGTCAAGAACCTGTTCCTGCATATTGCTATCCGAAACAGCTCCGGTTATTTCAAGTATACGGTCTGCCAGTGTAGACTTTCCATGGTCGATATGTGCGATTATGCAGAAATTTCTCATTTTCCGCTGAATGTCAATTGTCATACTTTCTTGTCTGCTCCTATCCGATAAATTCTATCAGACAAAGCGGAGAATGTAAAGGAGAAGGAGTTATATAGTTGAATATCAAAGCACAGATGGAATCGGAAATCAGGAAGATATAATTAGATGGAATAATTAATAATGATTTCAGTTTGCTATTTATTATCATAATATTACAACTACTATCTTGACACACACTAACTTATATAGATATAATTTTATTAATTATCTGTTGGATACAGATAAAAAACCAATGCGAGGTTTGCCTAGTATGCAGATAGATAAAACAATTTTCAAGGCGTACGATATACGGGGAATATATCCTGAACAATTCAATGAAGATGCAGCCTATAAAATTATCAGAGCATATGCACAGCTGGTGAAGCCAAAGCTAACAGTTGTTGGAAGAGATATGCGTTTGAGCGGAACATCAATCATGAAGTCAGTGATTCAGGCGCTCATAGATCAGGGAAGCGATGTAATTGATGCGGGATTAGTAAGCACACCTTTGTATTACTATTCTGTTAATGCTTATAAGGGCGACGCCGGCATAATGATTACTGCATCACATAATCCGCCAAAGTATAATGGATTCAAACTCACTGGACCAAAAGCTATTCCAAGCATTGCGCTTGTAGATAACGAAACCCTATATAATCTGGCTGAATCCGGCAGCTTTGAAGAACCAAGCAAAAAGGGTGTATTGATAGATACAGCAAACCCTATGGATGGCTATGTAGATGCTATATACAAAACATCTGGACTAACTGATTTTGGAAACCTTAAAATAGTAATTGATACAGCAAATGGAATGGGCGGATTAGTTCTGCCGCATTTGCTGAAGAATAAAAACTGCACTGTATACCCTCTATACTGGGAAATTGATGGATCTTTCCCCAATCATGAGGCAAACCCGCTTAAAGATGAAACTCTCAATGACCTCAAAGCTAAGGTTGTTGAAACCGGCGCTCACTTGGGAGTTGCATATGATGGTGATGGAGATCGTGTAGGTTTTGTGGACGAAAATGGTGAAACGGTTCCAGGAGACATGATAACGGCGTTGATAGCAAAACAAATGCTGAAAACACATCCGGGAGCGACTATTTTATATGACCTTCGCAGCAGCTGGTCGGTAAAAGAAGAAATAGAGAAAGCCGGCGGCAAGGCAATTATGAGCAAAGTCGGGCACGGATTAATCAAACAGCAGATGCGTGATGAGAAGGCGCTCTTTGCCGGTGAGTTATCAAGTCACTACTACTTCTCTAACTTCTACATTACAGACAACGGCGACTTGGCGATGTTTAGTATATTGAACCTATTAATTGAAGAGCAAAAACCGTTTTCGGAGCTCGTAAAGCCTATGATGAGATATTTTCATAGCCCGGAAATTAATTCTAAAGTTGCAGATACGCAAAAGAAACTTGCAGAAATAAAATCGCTGTATAACACAGGCAAGATTATAGAGCTTGATGGTTTGACGGTTGAATTTAATGATTGGTGGTTCAATCTTAGAGCAAGTCAAACAGAGCCGTATATACGCTTGAATGTAGAAGCGAAAACACCTGAAATGCTGGAAGAGAAAACAGACGAACTTTTAAAGCTGATTAGAGCTTAACAAACATATCAACCAATTAGAAGGACATAAAAGATGCTTGAACCGAAATTCATCAGAACGAATCCTGATGCTGTACGACAGGGTATGATTAACCAAAAATCTGATACAATTCACCTTGACGATTTTTTGTCGGCAGATGAATCATGGCGCAAAGCCTTAATAGAAGTTGACAAATTGAAGGCGCTGAGAAACGATGTGTCAGAAAAAATCAGTCAGATGAAGCGTGCTAAGGAAGATGCATCGGCTGAAATTGAGAGGATGCGTGAAGTTTCTGAGCAAATAAAGGTATTGGATGCAGAGGTTAAAGTATTTGAGGATAAAATGCAATCGGCATTACTGATGATACCAAACATGCCGGATTCCAGTGTGCCGGTTGGATTCAATGATGAAGGAAACATTGTTGTAAAAACATGGGGAGAGCCGAAAGAATTTGATTTCCAGCCTTTGCCGCATTGGGATTTAGCAGCTAAGCTCGGCATGATTGACTTTGAGCGGGGTGCAAAAATCACCGGAAGCGGGTTCATTCTCTATACAAAGTGGGGCGCAAAGCTTGAGCGCTCTCTGATTAATTGGATGCTCGATCTTCACACCTCAAAGCATGGATACACCGAGGTGTTTACGCCGATACTAGCAAACCGAAATTCAATGACGGGCACCGGTCAGATCCCTAAGCTGGAATTCGATATGTATCGTTTGCCCGAAGATGATCTGTTTCTCATCCCTACCGCAGAGACCACGCTGACCAATATTTACAGTCAGGAAATTCTGGATAGCAGCGATCTGCCTATATATTTCACTGCATACAGCCCATGCTTTCGCAGAGAAGCCGGCGCAGCAGGAAAAGATACCAGGGGGCTGCTGAGGGTGCATGAGTTTAACAAGGTGGAGATGGTAAAATATGTGCATCCGGAAAAATCGTGGGATGAGCTGGAATCTCTTACAGAGAACGCAGAGGATGTACTAGAAGGTCTTGGGTTGGCATACAGAAGATTGACACTGGATACCGGAGATATCAGTTTTGCCAGCGCAAAGACCTATGACTTGGAGATTTGGGCGCCTGGTGTAGGCAAATGGTTAGAGGTTTCATCCTGCAGCAACTGCACAGATTTCCAGGCGCGTCGGGCGGGAATCCGATTCCGCCGGGAGCAAGGAGCAAAGCCTGAATTTGTGCATACACTGAACGGCTCGGGAGTGGCGCTTCCAAGGCTGGTGGTAGCAATAATGGAGAACTACCAGCAGCCCGATGGGTCTATTATAGTGCCGGAAGTAATTCGCAGCTACATGGGCACAGATGTGATAAGATAAACGTAGAAGAGGTTTTGATAATATTGGAATAAAGAGCGGATATTAAATCCGCTCTTTATTAGTTGTAAATCAATAATTAATCATCAACATCCGCATTGTTTGGAAGTCTTGCCCAGTGGTAATCATAACCTGTACCAGACCAATCGGCACGAAGAATCGCTTTATCAACAGGATAACTCTTTGCATGCCCATCAAGGAATGTAAAATTCATTTTACAGTCCATTGCCCAAGTATTGGGACCTTCTCTCCAAGGAAGTCTGGGAACGGTTCTAAAATCATGAAACGGCGCCATCTCGCACCATATAAATGTTTGTGAAGGTTTCGGTATTGATGCTGGATCATTATCACTAAACACTTCGTATATCGGAATCCATCCAGTAAGCAGCGCATGTTTGTAGTGATATGATGTAAATCTGTTTACAGTCCAACATCCATTTCTTAGATTGACCAGCTGCTGACCATGGAAGGCTGTCAACTGTTCTGTAGTCATGGAATGGAGCCAGTTCATGAAGTAAATAAATCATTGCGGGATCTTTAAAATCGCTTTGTGTCCATGGTCTTTTATAGAAGTGTACTTGACCTGCACAACTAGGTGAAAACGATGCTGCTATGAAGTGTCTGTAATGATAAGATGTAAATCTTTTTCCAACTTTTGGTGTAGTAGATGCACCTGTATCACTTGGACATTTCCACAATCCGCTGCTCTTAATATATGGCATTAACTGTGAATACATTGTAGCATTCAATACATAATCAAGCTGCACATCATTACCAATAGCTGAATGACCAGCATACAGTTCTGTTGCAAAATCCCCAGCTACTGTATGGGCTTCTGCATAACACACAGGAAATGTATCATCATTTTCTGTAGTATACATCATAAATGCAGTGCCTAACTGTTTAACATTAGATAAGCATGTTGTACTTCTTGCGGCTTCCCTTGCCTTTGCAAATACCGGGAATAGAATTGCTGCTAAAATTGCGATGATTGCAATAACAACCAACAATTCAATGAGTGTAAAACCTTTGTTTCTGCGCATTTTTTTCTCCTTTTTTTATTGGACTTACATTTTGACTTGCATTTGATACACAAACTACTTAAGACTTTTTTTAACATCACCTCCGATTTTATTATTTGCATTTATGTTATTTCTAATAATAGAAGATATTAGCATTTAATTTGAAAATATTGATTAATATTATACACCAATATTTAATTTTGTCAATGCTTTTTTCAATTTATATGAAATATTTCTCATACATTTTCACCTATTTAGACATACCAACCAAGAAAATAGGTTCCATTGAGGAAAACCGAATAGCGGCATATAAATAAAGTTTCGAAGGTAAGTGGCAATAGAAAAAGCCTCCATGTATCATGAAGGCTTTGTTTCGTTTAAAATAGATAATTAATCAACAACATCCGCAGGAATAACAAATCCGCCGCCCCAGCGATCTGGATCTCTTGGCCAGTTATAATCCCAACCAGATCCATCAGCAGCGTGGTTAACTGCTTTATCAAGAGCATATGATTTTGCATGACCATCTAAAAATGCAAAGTTCATTTTACTGTCCATCGCCCATTTTCCATCACCTGCACACCAAGGCAGGTTGTTAACTGTTCTGTAGTCATGGAATGGAGCTAGTTCATGGAATGCATATGTCAAAGACACATTTCTAAAATCGTTCATTGACCATACTCTGCCCCAGAAGTGCACTCCACCCTGATAACCAGGCGCAAACACTGCATTCATGTAGTGCTTATATCCATATGATGAGAATCTCTTACCAACTTTTGGTGTTGTTGATGCACCTGTATCACTTGGGCATTTCCATAATCCACCGCTCTTGATATATGGGTCTAACTGTGAGCGAATAGATGCGTTATTTACATAATCTAGCTGTACATCATTACCTATACCTGCTTGTCCTCCGTATAATACAGCAACATTATCACCTGCTGCGCCAGCGGCCTCAAAATAACATGCAGGAAGAGTATCTTCATGCTCTGTTGTATACATAATAAATGCAGTACCAATCTGTTTCATGTTTGATAAACATGTTGTACTTCTTGCGGCTTCCCTTGCCTTTGCAAATACCGGGAATAGAATTGCTGCTAAAATTGCGATGATTGCAATTACTACTAACAATTCAATAAGTGTAAATCCTTTGTTTTTACGCATTTTTTCTCCTTTTCTAATTTAAAATTTGAATAAAACAAACTTACAACTTCTAATTTATATCTATTTCACCTCCATAAACTATAATTTAGTATAATAAGCTGAGAACAAACAGATTAGTATATGGTTATTACAGTAGAATTAAAAAGCTAATGAGGTTAGAACTTGTTAATAACTACAGAAGTATTATTAATATTACACTGTAATACTTAGCATTGTCAATACTTTTACTATGTAAACAAGCTATTTTATCGTTAATTAATTAAAAATTACTCTATTCTCTCATATATATTTGATATATTATAGCATATTCAGCTTATAAAACATATCCAAATGAGCGTTTAACCATATGACGATTATGGATTTTATATTGTTCCTTATGCATCACAACCCAAAAGAAAGCATGCATTATGTGTCAATCATAAACAGATAAATTTCTGCATTTACTATTAATTATAGAAAGGAATAATCTGTTTTATTGCCAAATGTTATGCATATATAACTTGTTTGATGAAAGGATTTGCCATGTGTTTGCCAAATAGTTTGCTTATTACAATCCATTTTGTATTGTTGATTCTGTTTCTATCTATTAATAACGAACCGGCAGTGTCATCGCCTACAAGAACCGAAATGGTAGCTATGCGCGATTGGGTAAAGCTTGCCACCGATCTATACATTCCCGATGGAGATAAAGATGCCAAATACCCTGTTATCCTGATAAGATCTCCATATGAACGCCCTATTGATGACGGCATCAAAAACCTGGGGTTTGTTCTTGTTTACCAAGGCACACGCGGTCGATTTGGCTCCGAAGGGAGAGACATCATATTTCTGGATGACGGATGGGGTAAAACTCAAGATGGATACGACACCGTTGAATGGATAGCCAAACAGCCATGGTGCAATGGCAAAATTGGAACTTTTGGCGCCTCTGCCCCCGGAATTACTCAGTATATGATGGCTGGGAGCAATCCGCCGTCTCTTACTTGCATGTCTCCAATATTCGCTGGAGGGAGTCTTTATCACTACCTGTTTTTTGAGAGCGGGGCATATAGAAAAGAGATTATGGATCCATGGCTTGATGGCTGCAAATTCGATGAGCAGACCCTCGAAAACATCAAGAACAATCCTGCATACAATGACTATTGGCGGCAATATGATCTTTCTACCAGATACGATAAAGTGAATTTCCCAATACTGCATATAGCCGGATGGTATGATATATTCACCCAGGGAAATATTGATGCGTTTATTGGCATACAAAAAAATGGCGGACCAAATGCAAAAGGGAAGCAAAAACTCATAATAGGGCCATATAGTCATGCTGCAGCTCCTGAAGTGGGTGAATTCAAGTTTCCCGATTCAGAGAAGTATCATCCCATTGCTAAAAGCTTAGAGTGGCTTCAGTATATGCTTCAGGGAGTTGATAACGAAGCAGCGCATTTAAACACGGTTACATACTATGTAATGGGCGCCGTAGGAGAGGAAAGAGCTCCCGGAAATGAATGGAGGTCGGCCGACTCCTGGCCTATTCCAGCCAAAACAAAATCCTTGTATCTTAACAAGAACGGAACTTTAACTAACAGCAGACCTGATTCAATTTCTGCAAAGAAAACCTACAAATTCGACCCAGACGACCCGGTACCAACTGTCGGCGGCAGGAATCTTGTTCTTCCCGCCGGACCATATGATCAGAGGAGTACCGAATCGCGGTCGGATGTTGTTTTGTTCACTACAGAAACACTTGATGAACCGCTTGAGGCAACTGGGCGGATTAAAGTAAGACTTTGGGCATCATCATCAGCAAAGGATACCGATTTCACTGCCAAGCTTACGGATGTTTACCCAGACGGCAGATCGATGCTGGTTTGCGAGGGGATAGCAAGAGCGCGATATCACAAATCATTCGAAAAACCATCGTTCCTAACAAAGGATGAAGTATATGAATTCAGTATAGACTTGTGGTCTACAAGCATTATTTTCAACAAAGGGCATAAAATCAGACTGGCTATATCAAGCAGCAATTCAATAAGGTATGATGTTAATCCAAATACCGGAAATCCTATTTTTACTGAAACAAAAAAGGAGATTGCAGAGAATACAATATATTTTAATAGAAAATATCCCAGTGCGCTGCTTCTGCCTATCCCAATCTTACATCAAACAAAAGAAGAGTGAAGATAATACATCCTGATATTAACCCGAATACTGGTTATAAGAGAAAATGATGCAGATACTGCATCTGCCTGTTTCAGAAATACAAACCCGCATAAGTTTATTTGCAGTAAAATAAAGGACAATTAGTGCAGAAGTTGAATATATCACATGATTGCATGCTTATTTAATATCATCGCGCAATTACACAACAACAATATGAAAGGATTTGCTAATATGGAATTTGGATTTGTAACTGGATGGAATGAAACTAACTTCAAACTTGCGGCGGAGATTGGATTTGATGGCGTTGAGCTTTGTGTAGGCGGCCCTATGGACCCAGCATCAGTATCAGATGACGATGCTAAAAAGGTGCGGGACCAGCTGGCTGAAATTGGCACAAAAACGCTTACCCTCTTTTACTCCGGCGATATTGCCGCTGCAGACCAATCGGCACAGGAACAGGTTTGGAAGAACTTCAGGCGTGTTATGGAGCTTGCTCCAATTATGGGAACCAATACCGTAACAACCATAGCATGGACACCGGCAGGCGCCAACCGTGATGAAATGACTGCATTCTACAAAAAGGCATATACAACATTTGCACAATGGGCAGAAGATTTGGGTGTAAGAGTTGGAATTGAAAACTGGTATGCAGGCGGACGCAATATAGCTTTTAGTCCCGCAAACTGGGTGCGCATGTGGGAAGAAGTTCCATCACCTGCGATAGGTCTAGAGTTTGATCCATCTCATTTGGTGTGGCAGGGGGTGGATTTCATTGCAGCGCTCAGGGAACATCATTCAAGAGTGTATGCTTTCCATGCAAAAGATACTGAGATATTTTATGACATTTTGAAAAAGCAGGGACATTTGCTGCCAGGATGGTGGAGATACAGAATTCCGGGCTGGGGAATTATTGACTGGAGAGAGATTTTTATGGCGCTGAATGACATTGGCTATAATGGAAGCATTATTGTAGAACATGAAGATCCTGTTTTCTCCGGTGAAAGATGGGCGGAAGGACTAAGATTTGGAATAGAAGAGCTGAAGTCGCATATTGACCCATACAAGCGCTAAAAACGCAAGAGGGAGAACGGATATGCCCGTTCTCCCATACTCAACACTCACCTCTGCCTTGATTTCATCAATTGGAATCGGCAATAATGAAACAGTCTACCATGACAGCCATTTCACAATAT
>JAPXND010000041.1:0-19616 GCA_033808695.1 Armatimonadota bacterium | reverse complement strand
TTTCTCTTGCTATTTTGGTAAAGATTTTACCGCGCTCGGCATCCTGTTTGCCTTTTCGAAGGCGTATATTATGCCATTTGGAATGACCGGCCATTGATGATTCTGCTCCTTTTTGTTATCACCTCGGTACCAAAGAAGATGGTGCGGCACAGATACTGATAATAGGGTGGATAAAGATTTTTGTAGTTTAGATTATATCATTAAGGCAAATAGTAGTCAAATTGTATTAGCAGGCTGATATATTCCCTTAACGGATTTTATATGCAGTTTCAGTTTATTTGACCTTGCCATCATAGATATGTATAATTTTTGTGAGGTTAAAATGATTTGCTTATCACTTGATACTACCACCGATATATCCAGCATTGCATTGGCTGATGATGATTCTGTTTTGGCTGAATATACATTTGCACACCACAGAAACCTGTCTCTTAGGCTGCTTCCAAACATCAAGCAGATGCTCTCGGACTGTCAGCTTACCATGAGAGATTTGCATGGGATTGGCGTGTCAACCGGACCGGGGTCATTCACTGGGCTTAGAATTGGTGTAGTAACCGCCAAAACACTTGCGCAGGCGCTTAATATACAGATTGCTGGTGTAACTTCGTTAAATCTGCTTGCTATGCCCTTTGCCCAAATTCCCAATGTTCATATTTGTCCAATTGTAAAAGTGCGGAAAGATGAGGCTTACTACTGCATTTATAAATCATTAGACGGTAAGCTTACACAAATTTCTGATTATGGCGCCGATATTATAGCAAACATTATTGATAAATTGAAATCTGTATCTGCGGACAGAACTATCTTCTGCGGAGATGCGGTTTTGATGAATGTTGATACCATAAATGAGTTGTTTGGTGAACATGCAATATTAACCCCAGAGCAATATTCATATCCTCATGCTTCATTGCTTGCAAAAGAAACCTGCAGGCTTATCAAGGATGGAAAAGGGATGGATGCATACTCTTTGATGCCGTTCTACATCCGGAAATCTACACCGGAGATAAGATTAGATGAAGCCTGCGGGAGACAATCTTAATCCATTGTGTATATTATTGCATTACTGCTCCTCAGTTTATCAAGATTCCACTTAATAACCTCAATATGCATCCAATGAAGGAATAAAACTATTTTAAGACTAATATAAATACTATCTCTATTTATGAAAGGTTAACGCTTTTATGACAAACATTTACTCTCTATTAATTCTATGCAGTTTTGCAGCATTATGCAGCAATCCTGTTTATGGCTCAGCAGCGGATGACCCGTCCCTGCCCAATGTTCTGCTTATAGGAGACTCTATTTCTATAGGCTACACTGATCCAACCCGCAATCAGCTTGCCGGAAAGGCAAATGTTCACAGAATTCCTGGCAATGGCATGTTTTCAGCTAACGGACTTGCAAATATCCATGATTGGCTGGGTGATACCAAATGGGATGTTATTCATTTCAACTGGGGAATATGGGATACGCATCTGCTTGCGTCGGATGGCTCCATAATGTCATTGGAAGATGAGCAAAGCGGAAAAGAAGGAAAAATACGCACCACTGTTGCAGAATACACCGCAAATTTAGACAAATTGGTTGATATCATGCTCGGATCAGGCGCAAAGCTGATATGGGCATCTTCTACGCCTGTATTATGCAGAAGCAGTAACCGCTTGGGGGTTATTGATAAATACAACAGAGCTGCATATGCCGTTATGAGGCGCAAAGGCGTTATCATCAATGATTTGAATCAATACATAAAGCCGCATCTTAAAGAAATGCAAACAGATGATGGATGTCATTTCCTTCCTGCCGGAGATGAATATCTGGGGAAAAAGGTAGCAGAATCCGTCTTACAGGCGCTTGCTTCTGATCGGTGGCAGCCTTACAATTTCAGTGCAACACCCGTGAGCAGTGAGACAATTGCCGGCAGAACTATTGTTAGATATGAACACAATTGTTTAAAGCGCTGGGGTTACACCGAAAAAATGAGAGAATACTTCTATATAGTTGAACCCAAGTCAGGCGCCAACAACCCATTGATGGTCTGCCTACACAGCGCCGGAGGTACCGGAATGAGCGAAATGCCGAGTAATGTGGAAAAGATTGCAGAAGCCGGCGATGAGTTTGCAGGGCTTGTGCTTAATTCCGGTGAGAATGCCTATTGGTGGTGGGGTGTTCATATGATAGAATCTGATCAGGAGAAATATAGGAACAGACTCACTCCAACTGAAGCAAGAGTTCTTGATACAGTAGAATGGGCGATTCGGCATAACAATATCGATAGAAATAGAGTATATATGCGCGGCATATCAATGGGTGGAAGCGGCACTCTTGGCATAGGAGTGTCCAACGGCAGTGTCTTTGCCTCATTGCTTGCCGGTGTTCCTGCAGGCACAAAGCATACAATTTTCAGGATGGAAAACCCCGTAAAAAGTGATAGGATTGGTACAGCAAACCAAATTCCGCCTGTTGTTGTATTCTTTTCTCAAAAAGATATATGGGCGAAAGGAATGGAAGACTGGCTGGATTATGTTAAAGCAAACAAACTATGTTATATTACAGCTTGGGGACCGTGGGGACATGAAAACCATTATGAAATGACAGATCCTGCTGCATATGAATTTCCATGGCTTGAAATCAAGAGGAATGAGGCATTGCCTGCATTTACCAATTCATCATCAGACAACAAATATCCAGGCTTCGAGTCTGACGGCGAAGACAAAGATGGACAGATGAATGCATATTTCCGCTGGAAGGTGATAGAGGATAAACCAGATTCATTCAGCATTGAGCTAAGGCTGGTAAGGAATGACGAATTAAAAACACCCGCAAATATTCCCGAGCGTGCAGTAACAGATGTAACGCTCAGGCGGTTCCAAAGGTTTGCTGCCGGCTCCGGCAAAACCCTTAAATGGACTGCAGCGCAGAATGAATCAGTTGTTGCATCTGGCGCTTCCATATCAGAGAATAATATGGTTTCTATTGACCGGTTAACTATATCTTCAACACCAATTAATCTAACAGT
This sequence comes from Armatimonadota bacterium, assembly GCA_033808695.1. Taxonomy (GTDB): domain Bacteria; phylum Armatimonadota; class UBA5829; order DTJY01; family DTJY01; genus JAPXND01. The sequence goes on along the minus strand of JAPXND010000041.1, from coordinate 16,600 downwards.
TACCAGTCAATAACAGCATAGGAGATATGCAATGTGCTTATACAACAAAATTTTCATAGCGATTGCAGTATTGGTATTAACCACAATCAATATATTTTCTGCTTCGCGGATATGGCACGGAGGCCAAAGTAGAAGTTGCCTATTTTGATAACAGTAAAGGCAAATTCTCGCTGGAGTATGACTCGCTTGATTTAGATTTGCCTCATAATGGCGCTTTTAAAACTGCCGCAGTTGTTAATAAAACCAATACAAAAAATGGAAAACAGCTGTATTCAATCTTCCATCACCGGCGTTTTCCGGCAGAACTCATACCGGCGATTTTAGATTATATGACATCTTTAATGATTTGATTGTAAACAGTGTTAAGGTGTCAGTAAGCTATAAAAAAACAGCATGTTAAAAAATATTTAATAATTTTAAAGGAGTGTTGACTCATGTTTGAAAAAAATATTGTTGTTGCCGCTATGTTGATGATGATTGTTATACTGCCATCTGCAAAAGCAGCCCCGGTTCAAATAGAAAACAATAAATTGCTTATAGAATTCGATGAAAATTGCAATCTGACACGGATGTATAACAAAACATCATCAGCAGACTATTATCATGGCACAGGGAAGCAGATACTTAAGCTGTTTCATCTTAAAGATAAATCAACTCATGAAGTTGAACTCAAGCCGCAAATCATCTCCACAGGACAATCATCAAATGGTGAATTCGTTAATATCAGATTCACCGGTTCCGGCATAAAAGCCGATGTAGAGATTGTTGTGCCTTCCGATGATGCTAAAACAACCTGGACTCTTAAGCTTTCCAACAATGGAGATTTACGAATAGTAGATGCTATGTTCCCCGATATAGATAATCTTTATATTGGGAATGACAAATCCGATGATTTTCTTGTGCGTCCTAATCGTTATGGTCAGCGGATACCAAACCCGTCAGAAAACCTGTTTCGTACCGAAGGAGAGATTGTAGATGGGCTGGAATATCAGGATTGGTGGAACAATCAGCGCCTTGAATACGGCGGGGAAGCCGGCATGTTTTGGATGGACCTCTATGATGCTGACGGCGGACTGTATATTGCATCAGAAGACAAATCATTTATCGGCGGATATCTTGAAAACAGCGAAAACAATGGTATTAGCATGGCTTTGGGCAAATACATAGATCTGAAAAAAGGTCAGTCAATTACGCTCAAATATGCAGTTGGAATTCATACCGGCGATTGGCATTGGGCAGCGGATGAATATAGAAAATGGGCGGACACAGTGATGAAAAAAGCAGTTATACCTCGATGGGTAAGAGAAATGCCCAACTGGTATTGGGTTTCATCTATCTGGAGCATGGGAATGGAGCGTCCTAAACTTACATATGGATTTACCTTCAATGAAATAGGCAGCCGCCTTTTCAATAATGCCATCTGTTTGGGTGGAAAAGTTGTTGGCATGGCAGGATTGGAATTTATGGGGCACGATTATCCCTTATGGTTTCCTGAACCGTCACTAGGAAGTGAAGATGATATAAGGCGTGTAAATGCAAGTGTAAATCGTCGCGGCGGAAAGGTTGTTCCATACATCAATCCTATCTATGCATGGGAAGATTACCCCAATGTACCGAATTCTGAAAACCCTGAGTTCCAAGAGCGGTATAAGCAGATTCCTTCCAACGTTAAGCAGCTGGATTGGGATTATTATAAAGATTATTATGCAATGAAATACGATGGAAGCTGCAACTATGTAGAAATGCACTACTACGGTAATTGCCCCCAAATGTGTTTGGCTGCAAAAGAGTGGCAGGATTATGTTCTTTGGTGGACGCATAGGTATGCAGAAGATTATGGGTTCCATGGTGTTCAATGGGATCAGCTGGGGGCATATTCCAATCAGTATTGTGTAGACGAACGGCATAAGCACAAAAACAGCGGTGCACTTACCACAGGCATTATTGAGCTGTGCAAACGCATATACAATGACCCTAAATATAAGGTAGATAAAGACTTTTATATATGGTACGAAGGCGCATCTGATATCTACAGTCAATACATGCATCACTGTCATTCTGGTTTTGATTTATGGATGGCATGGGGCTATCCGGAAATGATTCAATACACCTTTCCCCACAATTTTTACGCCGGTGAATACTTTGATAATCCGACTGCTGTTGGAGAAGCCCTTATTCGGAACAAAAGAAGCATAGAGCTGAGTGTTTTAGGCAGATATAAGCTTGGCACAGGGCAGTCTGGTGAGCATGGATACAAAGTATCTAAATTGTCGCCGATGATTAATGCTCTTAAGGGTATATACTGGTATACCGATTTTAAAGATGATTTGGGATGTTCGGTTCCGGATGGCGTATGGGCAAAGGTATTGCAAATTAACCCAGAAATCTGTCCTTATGTAACGCAGAATGGGTACATCATTCCGTATGTAGATGTTAGAAAAGATAAAGCATCTTATAAAGTAAGCTTAAGCGGGGAGCTGTATGATTTGAAGGGAGTATTGGGAGTTTATTGGTATCCGTCGTTTTTGCAAGGAAGCAGTAAAATACTGAGATATAAATTTGATAACGATGGAAACATAGAAATCTCTCTGCCCTCCGATACAGGTTTAAATGCTTTTACTATGGATCAGTCTTTCTGCAAGGTTGATAACAGCATCTCAAATGTAGGAATGATAGTAATACTGAAGGAAGATTTATCTTTAATCCACATCTCTGCACCGCAGAAAGCAAAGCGCGGAGAGGATTTTGTTATTCGCACCGTAGAGCAGAAGGTCGTTGGCGATGAAAAGTCTGTGTATATGGACTTCACTGCCAATAATGCCGGCGGCGGAATGACAGCCATACCATACAATGATGGTGAACTGACTCCTGCAGTATACTCTGGGGTCAATTGCATGAGCATCAATGGTGATGAATCGCCATACTTGTATTTTAAAATCAATGATGAATCATTCCATAATAAGGATTCAATTTTAGAAGTAAGAGTAAAATACTTAGATGAGGGAAACAATACATTCCGCGTGCAGTATAATTCGTCTGACTTATTTGCCATGCCGAACAGATTCAGTGAAACTACCGCCGATTACAAAGGCAGTGCAATCCAATATAAACAGAACAGCGGATTCTGGAAAATGGCTGTCTTCCATCTTCCAGATGCATATCTTGCCGGCAAAATGAATGGAAATGCAGATATACGGCTTCATGCCATAACCGGCGAGCTTGCGGTAGCATCTGTGGAAGTGATTCGTAAAAAGGTTGAAGAAAAACCAGTGCCCAATGCAGTGGTGATGGTGGGCAACGACAGCAAAAAGACGGATGAAAACGGCGTTCTAAAATACAAATTTGCAAACAACGATCCAATAGGCCCATATATCATTGAAGCATACAAAGATGATAAATCGGGGTTGCTGCCGGCGGGAAGCGTTATTGTTGTAGATTGAGTTATAGGTGGCGCCCTTGGAGAGAATCGAACTCCCGACGCCCTCCTTAGGACGGAGGCGCTCTATCCACTGAGCTACAAGGGCAGCAGTGATTTGTGTTAGATGATTAAATGGCGCGCTTGGAGGGACTCGAACCCCCGGCCTAAAGGTCCGCAACCTTTCGCTCTATCCACTGAGCTACAAGCGCATTTAGTGATTGGTTGGATACGTGAAAGTATAACATGCAAAGTGTAGAATGTCAATAATTGGGGCGTTTACTGACATTCTGCCACAACCTATTTGAAGGGGAACTCTTATAGGATGGAGAATTTATATGTCTTTACTGATGAATGATGGCGCCAGAATTCCATTAAGCGTATATTTAGGGGCTGCTGGAAGTAAATCCTGCTGTCAATTTCAATTTTTTATAAATAATCTAAAAATTTGATTGACAATGCAATTATATGCCAGTATAATAGACGCATTATGAAAGAAAATCATCTTACAATTCGTAACGGAAGCCAAATGTGGTGGTGGCGCAACTCCAATTAGCTGGAGCTGGCGCGCTTTGTAACGAGTAAGTAAGAAACACAAACAATCAAGTCGCTAACCGCTCCAGGGCGGGGTCGCGGCTTTTTTTATATTATAGGCTTTCAAATGCCGGGGACTCTGAATAAAACAGGTCTCCGGCTTTTTTTGTTTATCTTATATCAGTTCTATACGGGAGATTATTAAAATGACAGCATGCTATCTCAACAGAGAAGAACTCTTTGGCTTAGATGCTGTCAATTCAAAGGTGGAACTTAATCATAACCTTAGAGAAAAAAAGTAAAGGAGTTTATCACCAATGTTCGAAAAGCAGACCAATCCTGACAAATACGGGCATTTCGGTAAGTTTGGCGGACGGTATGTGCCGGAAACACTGATGAATGCCATTCTTGAGTTGGAAGAAGCTTACTACAGGCTGAAAGATGATCGCAAATTTAAAGATGAATTATCAGCGTTGTTGAGTGAATATGCAGGTCGGCCATCGCTGCTGTACTATGCCGCAGGAATGACCAGCAGCCTGAACGGCGCCAAAATCTATCTCAAACGCGAAGATCTGAATCATACCGGTTCACACAAAATTAATAACGTGCTTGGACAAACGCTTCTTGCCAAATACATGGGCAAAACCCGTGTTATTGCAGAAACCGGCGCTGGTCAGCATGGAGTAGCAGCGGCAACTGCGGCAGCGCTTCTGGGGCTGGAGTGCGAGATTTTTATGGGGAAAGAAGATACGGAACGTCAGGCGCTTAATGTGTATAGAATGGAAATATTGGGCGCCAAAGTAAATACTGTAACCAGCGGTACTCAAACTCTTAAAGATGCCGTAAACGAAACTATGCACGAATGGACAAGGCGAGTTCACGATACCCACTATGTTTTGGGATCGGTTATGGGTCCGCATCCATTCCCTGCCATGGTGAGAGATTTTCAAAGCGTTATCGGTCGTGAGGTGAAGGAAGAACTGCTTAAGAGAGAAAATCGCCTGCCGGATGTATTGATGGCATGTGTAGGCGGGGGAAGCAATGCTATGGGACTGTTCTATGACTTTATTGAAGATGAATCAGTAAGGTTGATAGGATGTGAAGCTGCTGGACGCGGAGTTAATACTGCTCAGACTGCTGCAGCCATAGCGACCGGCAGTGTAGGAATATTCCATGGGATGAAATCTTACTTCTGCCAGGATAAATATGGTCAAATTGCTCCTGTTTACTCCATATCTGCGGGATTAGATTATCCGGGTATAGGACCGGAACATGCTGCGCTTTATGACAATGGAAGAGCGGAATATGTCTCCGTCACCGATGATGAGGCTGTAGAGGCATTTGAATATCTGGCGCATACAGAAGGAATTATTCCCGCCATAGAAAGCGCTCATGCAGTGGCTCATGCAAAAAAAATTGCTCCACAAATGCCGAAAGATTCAATTATAGTGATCAATCTATCCGGCAGAGGGGATAAAGATGTTGCTGCTATTGCAAGATATAAGGGGGTGAACATAAGTGACTAGATTAAGCGAAGTGTTCAAAAATGGAAAGGCATTTATGCCATTCATTACTGCAGGCGATCCATCTTTAGATGTTACAGAAGAATTAATCTATGCAATGGCCGATGCAGGCGCAGATTTGATAGAGCTTGGCATACCATTCTCAGACCCATTGGCAGAAGGTCCTGTCATACAGGATGCGTCCAGCAGGGCGCTTACAGCCGGAGCAACCACTGACAAAATATTTGATATGGTAAGCAGAATCCGAAGCAGCTGCAGAATCTCTCTTGCTTTTATGACCTATATCAATCCGGTATTTGCATATGGCTCAGAGAGATTTATGAAGAATTGCCAGGAAGCGGAGATCGATGCTGTTATTGTTCCGGATATGCCCTTTGAGGAGAAAAAAGAGCTTCAGCCTTATTGCAATAAATATGGAGTTGCACTGATATCTCTTATTTCTCCAACTTCTCATAATCGCATAAAAATGATTGCGGATGATGCGGAAGGATTCATTTACTGCGTGTCATCACTTGGTGTAACCGGTGTAAGAAGTGAGATAGGCGATGATGCAAAAACAATGATAAAAATCGTTAAGGAAACCAAAGATACTCCATGCGCTGTTGGATTTGGAATATCTACCCCCGCTCAAGCAGCTGCAACAGCAGAATTCGCTGATGGAGTAATAGCAGGCAGCGCTATTGTTAAGCTGGTGGGTGAGTATGGCAATGAGTCTGTATCGTACGTTGCAGATTATGTAAAAAGCATGAAAAATGCAATTATATAAGAATAGAGGTGAAAATTAATGATTAAAAATGTATTAAAAAAACTTACAAACAGAGAAAACTTAAATGCATATGAAGTATCTCAGCTTATACTTGCAATAAAGAATGATGAGCTTAATGAAGCCCAAATAGCCGGATTTCAGGTTGCACTCCTGATGAAAGGTCCTACGCTGGAGGAGATAACGGCAATTGCTCAGGCTATGCGCGATAACTGCATTAAAATCAACCCTCTAGTTGGTGATGAGCTTATGGATACATGCGGAACAGGCGGAGGTTTAAGCACCTTCAACATATCTACCGCTGTAGCTTTTGTTGCCGCTTCTGCCGGAATACCCGTTGCTAAACATGGAAGCAGATCTATAGCCAGCTTATCAGGAAGCGCCGATGTATTAGAAGCTCTTAACGTTGAAATCAATCAAACCACGGAAAGCGTGGAGAAAATGATTGAAGAGATTGGCATATCATTCCTCTATGCGCCGTTATTCCATCCCGTAATGGGAAAAGTGCTTCCCCCAGAGAAGGATTTGGGAATAAAAACTATCTTTTATACCATAATCGGACCGCTTATCAATCCCACCAATGCAAGCAGACATGTACTTGGTGTTTACAAGCTGGATATACTTGATACTGTAACCAATGTTGCCAGATCGATTGGATACACCCGCGGACTCTTTGTTCATGGGCTTGATGGTATGGATGAAATCTCTATGCTTGGCAAAACTCGTGTAAATGAACTCAAGGATGGCAATGTATCTACCTATGATATTTCTCCTGAGGATTTTGGACTTAATCGATGTTCTTTGCAGGATATTGCCACAGGGACGCCGCAGGAAAATGCTGAAATGATACGGAATGTTTTCTCGGGCAGGGATAAAAGCGCACGTTGCGATGCAGTTGTATACAATGCAGCCGGTGCACTAATGATTGGCGGAAAGGCTGATTCTCTTAAAGAAGGAATAGTTCTTGCAAGGGAGCTTATCGGCAGCGGTTCTGCTGGGAGAAAATTGGAAGAGCTGGTTGCTGCATCTCATGATTTATGTGTGGCGGTTTAATATGCTAAGACATTCATTTACAGAATCTCTGCGGGAGAAATTTAACAGCGGAATATTTCCCGTTATTCCCGATATAAAATGCCGGTCGCCAAAGGAAGGTGATTTGCTCCGTGGAAGAAATCCTTCCGAATATGCCGAATTGCTTGTATCAGCCGGCGCAACTGTAATATCAGTAGTTACAGAAGCCGATTATTTCGGCGGTTCGGTAGAGATGCTCAGCAGTATCGCAAAAAGCGTCTCAGCGCCTGTTTTGCGCAAAGATTTTATTAAAGATGAAAATCAGGTTATGGAAAGCCTGGATATTGGCGCATCAGCAATACTGCTTATCGCTTCCATGCTGGAAAAAGACAGCTTATTCCGCCTTTATGACAAGGCATTATCTATAGGACTGGAACCATTCATAGAAACCCACAATCAGAGTGAGATTGAAGCAGCTAAAGAGCTTAATGCATCACTGATTGGAATCAATAATCGGAATATTACTGAACTTGAGAGAGATGATGGAGATGTTGCAAAAACAGAGCAGCTTGCAGAATTGGTTAAATCCAATGCATTTATTGTGAGTGAAAGCTCAATAGCTTCTAAAAATGATGTTCTAAGAGCAATGAAATCAGGCGCCCATGCAGCGCTGGTTGGAACTGCTCTGCTTCAGGCTGAGAATCCTGCAGGGATGTATGCAGATCTCAGCATCAAAATAGAGAAACTGCCATGACAAAAATCAAAGTTTGCGGATTGATGGAGAAGCCGGATGTAGATTTCTGTATAACTGCCGGGGTAGATATACTGGGATTTGTAGTTGAATATCCAATCCCTGTGCCATGGAATCTTACAATCCAAGAGGCAAAACCACTAATCAGCGGCGTTAATGATTCAACAAAAACGTGCGTGGTTGCTGGGGGAACTCAAAATAGAATCTTAGCCCTTGCTGATAACCTCCGTCCGGATATAGTCCAGCTTCACTACAAAGAAACACTCTCAGAAGTCAGCTGTTTGTCAGAAAAACTTTCGCATATGGGAATTAAGACCATTAAGGCTCTTAGGATTAATGAATACGGCAAATGCGATTTTGAAATCTCTGATCCCGTCCAAGCTGCCAAAGTGTTGTCTGATACAGGCATCAATGCCATTGCGGTAGATTCATATTCAGAATCAATGCCCGGTGGAACCGGCAAAACAGTCAATCTTGATTCATTCTTGCTAATCCAGAAGGAAAGCGCTATTCCTGTAATTTTAGCGGGCGGATTGAATTTGGAAAACCTCCCCAAAATAGTAAGCAGCGCCAAACCATATGCTGTAGATATCCTTACCGGTGTTGAGATAGCCTATGGTAAAAAAGATTGGTCAAAAATATCTCAAATTGTAAGAGAGATTAAGCATCTGTAAAATAATATAATCGTATTGACATTTAATACTGTGCATGATATTTTAATATCAAGTTGCACTATAACCAATGAAAGGCGGGAATATAATGAAAGCGCTCTCTTACTTAATAATTGCCAATGTATTAGTTATAAGTTTAGCCTCGTTTACAGCAGCTGAGGGTCTGAATGTTATGCATAAATCGGGGCAGACATTCATCACATGGACCGAAGATGCTGACCCTGATGTAAAATACAACCTGTATCTATCAGAATCCCCAATAACAATGGATAAGTTGACTTCCGCAGAATTAGCTGCAATCGGAATTCCCTCTGGTACCGGTGCTGATATGATAGATGAGCAGGCCAAACCACTTGCGATTCAGATATACAGGAAGGATGAGTTGGGTACAGATTGGGCAGCGGATATATCAGGCGCCAGTCCGGAAAAATTAGCTAAACCCAAACATGGATATGCGATTTCCACTTTCGGCAGTCATCTGCCTTTTGGCACAGGTCTGTATGTAAGAAATGCAGATAAATCCCGCGAAGTGTATTATGCGATAGCAAAAACAGATGCAAGCGGAAAGATCATCGGTTCCCTTATAACATCGGATGTTCCGGCAGCAGAGAGACCTGCCAATCCGGAACCGGTTCTTGAAAGACTGCGGAAATGCGATTCGGGCGAAATCATCAAATACTACACCCATTGGTCAACAAAGGATATTGCGCTCAAAGAGAATATGTCATTTAAGTTTGAGCTGCAGATAGGTGTTGATGTTGGCAAAAGCGGTCCAAGTCCGCTTGTAGTGTTGCTGCACGGAGGAGGCGGGGCGGAAACGCTTCCGGCGCCTTTAGAAGGCAACTTCATTCTGCTGCTTCCAAACAACTACACCCCCGGATTTCCTGAGGTATACGACTTTTGGTATGGATACAATACAGAGATATATACAGGAAATCTTAAAGAAGGGGTAAATGTGAACTTCACAGAGCGGAGATTGCTCTATCTGATAGATTGGGTTAAATCAAACTACAATATCGATGAGAATAGAATATATCTTATAGGCGGATCGATGGGCGGCACAGGTTCGTTGAACTTTGGATTGCGGCATCCAGAAATATTTGCGGCAATACATGCAATGGTGCCTCATACAAACATGGGCAGCGGAATTGCTCCTCATGATTCTTGGTTTCTGCGTCTATGGGGAAAACGGGAAGAAGCCATAAAGACTAATGAGGGTGTAAATATCTGGGATAGATTCAATCAGATAGAGTTTGTATCGAATCCAAAGAATAATATTCCGTTTGTGAAGACGATAAGCTCTCGTGAAGACCCCGCGATGCCATGGGTGGAATTGCCGCCTTTCATCAAAGCGATGAATACCGCCAAACGCGCTTTTGTTTCCGGATGGGGAGTCGGTCCGCACAACATACCTCTGGAATACAGACCGAAGCTTGCCCGCATGTTTGATATTTACAAGATTAGGAAAAATGAGAGCTATCCTGCATTTTCAAACTCATCATTGAACGATGACCCGGGCAACGGCGATGCTGAGGATGGAACAATTACCGGCATAATGGGCGGTGGGTTCGATTGGGAGATACTTGCTGATACAGACAAGAAATGGTCGGCGAAGATATCGCATATAGCAGATGACAAGCAGGAAGCAGCAGCTGATATCACTCCGCGCAACCTGCAGAAATTCAAAGTATCGAACAAGGATGAATATTCATACGCCAATACAGATTCATCAGGGAATATCATCCAGTCTGGAACCATAAAAGCTGATGAGAATGGTTTATTAACAATCAGCCAAGTGAAGATAACATCTATAGGAAATACAATCACTATTTCACGATAATAGTTAATGTTTGAACCATCTCAGCAAGCATAGAAATATGAAAAATTGAACAACTGACTTATATGCCATTACTCCCATTATAGTAATGGCATTTTTCTTGCAGATGCATATATAGGATCTGATATACATCATGTTATACTTAATCTTGGTATATTGACTGCTAAAACAGGCGGAAATTGAAAGGGCTTGCTGTTAGTGTAAAGCAGGTGGTAAAATCTCATCTAAATACACCTGATACGCCAAGGTAATGTTAATCACTTTGGCGGAAGCAAAAAGTCGTAAAAGGAACAGATTAAAATGAATAGAGGAATCTGCACATTTATTGCGAGCATCGCAGCCATACTTATAATCCAGTCAACGTGGTATGCATGTATGGCAGAAGAGAAAAAATCTGAAATATCATTAAGAGAAACCATAAAAGATACTGCTTTATACGATTTGAAGAATAGACAGGTAGTGATTAAAGGATCAGCTGCAGACCCCTCAAAGAATCGTGTGTATCTGAGAGTTACCAATAGCGATGGAGATACATATACATCATCTGCTGCAGTAATAAACGGGAAGTTTAAGCGAATATTTCCATCTGGTTTTCGCGGTGCAAAGCTGAGCAAGCCCTGCATGCTTTTCATAGATGCATCCTACACCAGAGATTTTGACAATTCATCGCTCGATAACCCAAACGCTGAAGCGGCTGTGCTGGTATATGACAGCAAGGGCAAAGAGCTTCCCGATATGCCCACAGCCTTCACTAATGATCTTCTGGATTCTGATGGCAAAACAGATAAATCAAGCAAGGAATGGAATACTGTTTCCAAGTTGATGAATCTCTATATGAAAAGCAAAGGCGCATATCTGGCAGATGTCGGCAGAAATGATTTTGATTTGGCAAACCCAAAAGATTTTGATTATTACAAAAACAATATAGCGCTATACGATTTCGACAATCGTGATAGAGACTGGAATACCCCGCTGGGCAATCGTCCTGCACGTAACTTTTGGAAGTCGGTTTGGAATACTTGGTTCAACTCAAGCAACAATCATCCCTTAGATGGTGATAAAAACAACAACAATCCATCTAACTATACACCTTATGCATTTTCCAACGATTATTCGGATATCCTTATCATGTACATCATGCGTCAACAGCATATTGTGCCTATGGATGATAATCTGCGGGCAATGTGTATAGAAGGCACGCGCAATCTTCTGGCAATGCAGCATAAAGAACCGTCAAATTTCGCTCTTGTTGACCACAGAGGGAAGCAGGAAAATTATACTGCCGGAGCATTTAGATACGGAATGTTTGTAAATGGCGATTACCTTACAGAAGGAAAAGGATGGTTTTATAACCCGGCATTCCTTGACTATATTCATGGCGGAGTTCTTAACGGCAGATGCGTATGGGCAATGGGTGAAGCATTAAAAACAAACCCCGACAGCCCAATTGCAGATGAACTGAAATCCGCTGTTGCGCTTTCCGCCAAATTTTGCCTGAATGATGCATTGAAATACGGTTATGCCAAAAAAACCGCAAATGGAAATGTGTATTGGCGGGATGCGGGTGAGCATGCCTATCTCGTTATAGGATTGGTTGCTGCGTGCTCTGTAGATCCAGACTATATTGCTTTTACACGGGAGGATGGCAAGCAGGTTTCAATTCGCGATGCTGCTGTATCCTCGCTTAATGCCCTTACCGATCTGAATAAGCCGCATAATCAGTGGGAGATTTATCCAAATACAGACAGCATGTCAATCGCTGCATTAGCTGACGGGTATGAGCTGCTTAAAAATCACCCTGACGCGGATAAATGGCTGAAAACAGCATCAGATGCAGCGGATGCATGGCTTAATGCCAAAGTCCCTGAATCAGAGTTTTCAGGAACTCCTGTAAACTTCGGACTTAGAATTGCTCCGGATGAAATGACCTACAATTGGTCACGTATAGCCTCAGATGGATGGAAAGACAGAAACTTCATATTCCTTTACCAAACCGGGCATTGGATTCATGCACTCAGCAGACTGTATGCAGCAACGAATAATCAGGCGTATCTCGATAGAGCCGAAGCAATGGTATCTTATCTTTGCGGAGACAATCCCTTTGGCGTAAGACTTCTGAATGAGACGGGCGGCGTTTATAACTGGGTGGAAGATTCAAACGGCGATGGTGTAGAAGACTACATGAAGCAGGATATGTATCCGGAATCTACAGCATTCAGTCAAATAGGCATAATGCATCTTATGCGGCTGTTTATAAAATAAAACCGTCTGCATTGTAATACAGCATTTGCATTGAAAATACAAGCTGGCAATCTTATGATATTAACTGAGCTGCTCTAAATTACAACAATAATACTTGTTAGAGGATAAATATGTCGATGATTAAGAAAGTAATTCTGATATTTATAGCTATCATTGTAGTAGATGTTCTTCTACTCTATTTTGGATTTATGCTTGTAACGAATAATTTAAGAGCCAGCAGACAACATTTGTCTGCAGGACTGTCATTATGTGATCAAGGCAAATACTTAGAAGCATTTGATTGTTTCAAAAAAGCTTGGGAACTCTCACCAAATAATCCGGCTGTTTACTTAGATGTAGGTCTCATTTTTATGAAACTGGATGCATATGATAGAGCCATTGAGCTTAATAAACGTGCTATAGAACTGTATCCACGATATGGGAAAGCTTATGGAAATCTTGGATATTCTTATATGCAGGATGGACAGCCGGTCTTAGCGCAAGAAATGTTTGATTACGCTATTGATATTAGTCCTAAAAATTCTGAAGCCTATTTGAACAGAGGAATTGTGCACTTGAATAACAAGGATTATAACAGCGCTGCAGTAGATTTTGATGATGCAATTAAATATAACAACAAAAATACCTCCGCATATGTAAATCGGGGATATGTCTATCATGTAAGAGGGCATTATGAGCAAGCAGCAGAGTGTTACAAAAAAGCAATAGATATTAATGCCTATACTCCGTGGGCAGCACATAATTTGAATTTAGCTAAGTCAAAGAAGCCTGCACCAAAGATGAAAACATCTGCAAAACAACAATATCCACCTCGCAAAAAGTGGGATGGAAAATCTATAACGCCTTTAAAGCCTGATATTCTATCTGCAGATGCATCCATCAAGTTTGATAAAGGTCGGTATAAAGAGGCAGTTGACCAATGCAATACAGCTATTACGCTTGACCCGGAAAATGCACTTGCCTATCTTGTTAGAGGTGCAGCATTGATTAAAACAAGTGAATCTGTTAAAGATCAGAACTTTACTAATGGTGTTAAGGATCTGCAGAAAGGGCATAAACTATTTCCGGAATACATTCCCTATTATATGCACATCGGAAATGCATATTACAGAATGCGTCGGCTGAAAGATGCACGCGATGCATATAAAACATTTCTGAATAATACAACTGCAGATGCAGGCAATACAGACAGAGTAAATGCGGAATATCAACTTAACATTATCGAATGGAATTTGAAACCTGAAAACCAGTAATAATTGGAGATATTTAAAGCCAGTGGATAAACATGAAACAGATGAAGAACGGCGTGCAAGAATATATCCCATTATCTTAAGTGAGTACAATCCCGCCTGGCCGAAATGGTTTGAAGAAGAGAAGGCGAATCTGGAGAGAATGATTTGCAATGAAGCCATAGTGGGAATTCATCATTACGGCAGCGCCTCTGTTCCCGGGCTCATGGCAAAACCCACCATCGACATTCTGCTTGAAATCAATCGAACCACCGATGTTTATAAACTGATTGTCGCTTTCGGCTGATTTGGATATATATAAAAGCAATAAACCGCCTCAGAATAAATCAAGCGCATTTGATGCAACAAAAACCATCAGAGCTCTCACTTCAAATCGAATGCTGTTTTAGGATTATATCCTAATTTTTGCTGTTTTTACCGAATTTTTGCAAAAAAATCGAAAAATTATGATAAAATCAACAAAAAGTTATTGACATATGTCAGAAATAGTGTATAATAGTAATAACGACATATGTCGGAAACTTACAGGAGGTACATATTATGCCAAGAAGAGATGGAACAGGTCCAGAAGGCGCAGGACCCATGACTGGAAGAGGTTTTGGTTTATGCAGAGACAGTAACTCAGTTAGATATGGCTCTGGTCTTAGATTAGGATTAGGACGCTGTGGCGGCGGACGAGGGTTTGGTAGGAATATTGCTCCTATCAGAGAAACCTCAATAACTCAAAAAGAGCTGCTCCAAGAGCAAAGAAATGCATTGAAGAACCGTCTTGATGCCATTGACAAGCAATTGAACGATCTGTAATAAGTGGATATATTCCACTTATTACATTGCAGCTGAGGGTTATATAATATGCCTAGACCAATTAAATGGAGGAAAGTCTGCAGTTCGCCAGACAGCAATCGTTTTGGTCCGCTTGACTCTCCTCCAAACACAAGAGATGCTGTCAACATGACTATTGATGAGTATGAATCAATAAGATTGATTGACTTGAACAGGTTTACGCAGGAGGAATGCGCAAATCAGATGAATGTCTCTCGCACAACAGTTCAGGGAATCTACGAGAGTGCAAGAAAAAAATTGGCAGATTCCTTAGTTAATGGAAAAGAGCTTTGGATTAAAGGCGGGGAATACCGGCTATGCAATGGAAAAGGCAGAGGAAAAGCATGTGGCAGCAGAGGGTGTCATAGACGCAGATCTGGAAGAAATTTCAATGAAGACACCGAAAATGATAATAATGCAAATGAATTGATACAGGAGAGGCTAAATGAAAATAGCAATACCGATAGATGAAAAAAGCATGGAGTCAACTGTATGTCCATCTTTTGGGCGCGCTCCGTATTTTCTGATTTATGATACAGAAAGTAAAGAGAGTTTGTTTATTGATAACAGCGCAGCAGCAAGTGCAGGCGGTGCAGGCATTAAAGCTGCGCAAATGATAGTAGATAACAAGGCTGCAGCTTTACTCACTCCCCGTTTGGGAGAAAATGCTGCTGAAGCGCTGAAATCCGCTGAAATCAAAATATATAAAACAAAGTCTGCATCAGTGAAAGATAATATCGATGCTTTTATTGCTGGAAATCTTTCTGTTTTAGATGAAATTCATGCAGGATTTCACAAGCGCCAGGGCGGTTAATATGAAAATTGCTGTGCTAAGCGGCAAGGGCGGCACGGGAAAAACGCTTGTATCGGTAAATTTGGCTGCAGCAGCGGAACCGTCTGTCTACATAGACTGTGATGTTGAAGAGCCAAATGGGCATCTGTTCTTTAAGCCTGAAAATGTTTTGGAAGAAGATATTAATGTTCTAATTCCAAAAGTAAATAGTGAGCTGTGCAGCGGATGTCGAAAATGCGTTGATTTTTGCAGGTTTAATGCCCTTGCCTATATTAAAAACACACTTATTGTGTTTGAAGAAATTTGTCATTCCTGTGGGGGCTGCATCTTGGTTTGTCCTGAAAAAGCGCTTACAGAAAAAGAAAAAGCCATTGGTAAAATTCAGAAGGGAACTTCAAACCAGGTATCGATATACTCAGGAATAATGAATGTTGGTGAAGCTTCGGGCGTTCCCATAATAAAGGAGCTGATAGCCGAGAGGAATTCACAAGCGGGTGAACATACTATAATCGACTGTCCTCCGGGAAGCGCCTGTATTGTAATGGAAAGCATTAAAGATGCACACTACTGTATTTTAGTTGCCGAGCCTACGCTGTTTGGTGTGCACAACCTGAATATGGTATATGAATTGGTAAAATTGTTTAATAAACCTCATGGGGTGATTCTTAACAAGTGTTTGGATGATGAAAATCCAGCAGAGAAGTTTTGTTTAGAGAAAAACATCAAAATATTAGGGAAAATTCCATTTGATACTAATCTTGGAATGTTAAATTCCAATGCAGAGATTGCCGTTTATAAGAGCAATAAATACAAGGAAATGTTCTCTTCTCTGCTTAATATTATAATAAAGGAGATGCAGACATGAAGCAGCTCCTAATTCTTAGCGGTAAGGGCGGTACCGGAAAAACCACAATAGCAAGTGCGTTTATTAAGCTGTCGGGTGCTGAAGCGTATGCAGATTGTGATGT
>JAPXND010000040.1:19414-19932 GCA_033808695.1 Armatimonadota bacterium | reverse complement strand
CATGTGTGCCCAAGCTGCGGATTTTATAACGGGCGATTAGTAGTTGAAATAAAAGATAAATCAAAAGATTAGGAGATAACACCCATAGTGAAAATTGCAGTTGATGCAATGGGTGGTGACCATGCGCCATTAGAAATAGTAAAAGGTGCTGTCCGAGCTTCCGCAAAACATGGAATTGAAGTAATTCTTGTGGGAGATGAAGAACGCATAAAGTCCATTATAACTAGGTACCCCGCATCAGGAACCAAAATAGAAGTTTTACATGCCTCTGAAGTTGTAACTATGGACGAACATCCGGCAAATGTAATTCGCAAAAAACCAGATTCATCTATTGTTGTATGTGCAAATTTGGTAAAATCCGGAGCTGCTCAGGCAATGGTAAGCGCCGGCAATACCGGTGCAGCAATGTCTGTAGCAACTCTGCGCTTTGGGCGTATTCCTGGCATAGTTCGCCCTGCAATAGGGTCTGTTATGCCAAACTCTGTGGGCAAATGCATTATGCTGGATGCAGGAGCAAA
>JAPXND010000040.1:0-19404 GCA_033808695.1 Armatimonadota bacterium | reverse complement strand
GTTAAGCATAGGTGAAGAACCGTCGAAAGGCAACGAGCTTACTAAAAACACTAACAAGCAATTATCTGAGATTGATATTAACTTTATTGGAAATGTTGAAGGCAAAGAGATATTCCGAGGAGCAGCCGATGTTGTTGTTTGTGATGGCTTTGATGGAAATGTTGTTCTGAAAGTAACCGAGGGTGTTGCAGAATTCGTTTTTGAAGTTCTTAGAAAAGAAATAAGAAAAAATATTGTAAGCAAAATAGCAGCTGCATTAGTAAAACCAATATTCAGCAGAATGAAAAAAACATTTGATTATGCCGAGTATGGAGGAGCTCCATTGCTTGGACTAAATGATATATGTATTATCAGCCATGGAAGGTCTGATGCACGTGCTGTGTATAATGCAATAAAAGTTGCGGCTAATGCAGTAGAAAATGATGTAGTTGGGTGCATCACCAAATCTATGAGTAAGAATATAATAATTGATGAGTAACTTATAGTGTTTTCAGCATAAACACTTTGAATGGAGTATAGATGACAGAAATCAGAGGAGCAGGAATTATTGGAATTGGCTCATGCTCACCGCCAAAAGTCTTAACGAATGATGATCTATCTAAAATCGTTGATACAAGTGATGAATGGATAGTTACAAGAACCGGTATTAAAGAACGTCATATTGTTGAAGAGGGTGTAGCTGCCTCCGATTTAGCCGTTATCGCTTCCAACAATGCTCTTAAATCCGCACAAATTTCTGCTTCTCAGATAGATCTTATAATATGTGCTACAGTAACGGGAGACATGCCGTTTCCTTCGGTTTCATGCTTGGTGCAGGATAGAATTGGCGCTGTAAACGCTGCTGCATTTGATCTTCAAGCCGGATGTTCCGGTTGGGTTTATTCGCTCACTGTTGGTGCATCCTTTGTAAAAAGCGGCATGTATGACAAAGTATTAGTTATAGGTGTTGATATACTTTCTGCATTTACTGATTGGACTGACAGATCTACCTGTGTTCTCTTTGGTGATGCAGCAGGCGCTGTGGTATTGTCAGCCATGAATCCCGATGAGGGTGTGTTGGGAATGAATTTAGGCTCCGATGGATCTGGCGGAAAGCTTCTTAAACTAGAGGCAGGAGGCTCATTGAAACCGGCATCCTTGGAAACAGTGCAAAACAGACTTCACTATATTAAAATGGAAGGCAGAGAAGTATACAAGTTTGCAGTAAAAATCCTTGGAGAAGCATCAGTCAAAGCGCTTGAAGCGAGCGGGCTTTCTACTTCCGATGTTGACCTATTCGTTCCTCATCAGGCCAATGTAAGAATTATTGATGCTGCCAGAACCAGATTGAATCTGCCTCCAGAAAAAGTTTTCATAAATGCACATAGTTATGGTAATACTTCATCAGCATCTATTCCGCTGGCATTAGACGAAGCTTACAATCAAGGTAAAGTAAAACCTGGTGACATTGTTGTTGTTGTTGGTTTTGGTGCAGGACTTACTTGGGCAGCCAGCGTAATTAAATGGACTATGCCTGCTATATAGGTTTCACAATAATATTGGAGTAATAGTTATTTATGGGTAAACTTGCATTTATATTTCCAGGACAAGGTTCGCAGTATGTGGGGATGGGCAAAGATCTATATGATGCCTTTCCGGAAGTGCGTGAGGTATATGAAGAAGCTGACTCTATTTTAGGATTCTCACTTAGCTCACTCTGTTTTGATGGTCCAGAGGAAGATCTTAAATTAACTATAAATACTCAGCCGGCATTATATGTTGCATCTGCAGCCGCATTAAGAGTGCTGCAATCTAAAAATATCAAACCCGATGTTACAGCAGGCCACAGCATTGGTGAATATGCAGCGCTTACAGCATCAAACGCACTGCAATTTGCAGATGGATTGCGTTTGGTACGTAAACGCGGCGAATTAATGAACAAAGCAAGTATGGCAAATCCCGGCGCAATGGCAGCAGTAATAGGACTAAGTGCAGATATTATAAAAACAGTTTGCGAAAAAGCATCTGATGCAGGAATAGTAGAGGTTGCCAATTACAACTCATCAGCACAAACAGTTATCTCGGGTGAAGCAGATGCAGTAAAAGCCGCACAGATACTCTTAAAAGAAGCCGGTGCAAAGCGTGTGATTCCGTTAAGTGTAAGCGGGGGATTCCATTCCAGCCTTATGCAGTCTGCATCCAGCGAATTATCTGCAGAGCTTGCTGATACACCCATATCAGATCCTGCTATTCCAATTATCGCTAACATTACAGCCGATTTTGCAGCTTCGGCCGATGCAATAAAAGAGCTGCTTGCAAAACAAATCTCAGGGAGCGTTTTATGGAACCAGACAATGAGCAAGATGGCAGCTTATGGGGTTGATTGCTTTGTGGAAGTTGGTCCGGGGCAGGTGCTTACCGGCTTATTAAAGCGTGAAGTAAAAGATGAAAAGCTGTATAATGCTAATTCAGTAGAAGGCATAAATGAAACTATAAATGCAATTGCTGATTAAATTTGATATTATATAACAAGTATCAGTTTTACAGGAGAGAATATTGAAACTTAAAGATAAAGTTGCTATAGTAACAGGTGCAGCCAGAGGAATAGGCAGATCTATAGCCATTAAACTTGCATCAGAAGGCGCAAATATAGTAATAGCAGATTACGACATAAGCGAAGCTCAGTCAGTAATTGACGAAATTTGCAAGTTCGGCGTTAAGGCAATCCAAGTCAAAGCAAATGTTGCAGATTTAGAAAGCGTAGACAACCTGATTAAATTAACACTTGACGAATTTGGAAAAATAGATATACTTATAAATAATGCTGGAATTACCCGTGACGGTTTAATTCTGAAAATGTCTGAACAGGATTGGGATGCTGTTATTGATGTAAATCTCAAAGGCACATTTAATTGTATTAAAGCAGTGACTAAAGTGTTATTGAAACAAAAAACAGGCGGCAGAATAGTTAATATGGCATCAGTTATGGGAATAATTGGAAATGCCGGGCAAGCTAATTACTCGGCATCTAAGGCAGGAGTTATTGGCTTAACCAAAACAACCGCCAAGGAATTAGGATCTCGTGGGATAAATGTTAATGCAATAGCTCCGGGATTTATTCAAACAGCAATGACTGATGAACTTTCAGATAGTATTAAAGAAAAAATTTTAGATCAAATTTCACTTAAAAAGCTCGGAGCCCCCGATGATGTAGCTAAAGCTGCTCTGTTCCTTTGTTCTGAAGAATCGGAATATATTACAGGACAGGTTATAAATGTTGATGGTGGAATGGTGATGTAAGGAGGTGAAAAAGTGTCGACATTCGATAGAATTAAGAAAATAGTTGTAGAACAGTTAAATGCAAATGAGGATGAGGTAACACTTGAAGCGTCATTTATCAATGACCTTTCAGCAGATTCACTTGAAGTTGTTGAATTGATAATGGGATTAGAGGAAGAATTCAATATTGAAATCCCTGATGAGGATGCAGAAAAGATTACAACAGTTGGTGAAGCTGTAAAGTATATTGAAAGCAAATCATAGAAAATCAATTCTCATGCTTTATGTAGTGAGATAATGATCCTTTTACCTGCGGGCACGGTTGCATAGATTGACGACAAATACTGCCGATCATTACCGTGTCCGTTGTGTAATGCAGGAGAGTTTATGGAATTTAAAAGAGTTGTTATAACAGGAATGGGATGCGTAACACCCATTGGAGCCGATATAGATGGTTTCTGGAATTCGCTTCAAAATGGTATATGCGGAATTGGTCCAATAACGCGATTTGATGCTTCAGAACATAGTTCTAAAATAGCAGCTGAAGTAAAAGATTTTAATCCTGAAGATTATATGGACCGCAGAGATGCCAGGCATACAGACCGTTTTGCACAGCTGTCTGTTGCCGCAAGCAAAATGGCAATCGAAGATTCAAAAATAGATATCAATGAGTCTAATGCCGATAGAATCGGAGTTCTTATTGGGTCAGGAATCGGTGGATGTGATACATGGTCAGATCAGCAGATTACTCTGTATACGAAAGGGCCAAGACGCGTAAGCCCATACTTTGTTCCAATGCTTATATCAGATATGGCAGCCGGTATGGTTTCTATAATTTATGGAGCAAAAGGACCTAATCTGGCAATTACAACCGCATGTGCAAGCGGAACTCATTCTATTGGGGAGGCGTTTAGAATAATACAGCGTGGAGAAGCCGATGCAATGATAGCCGGCGGTGCAGAAGCGGTAATAAACCCTCTTGCTATGGCAGGATTCTGCTCAGCAAAGGCGCTTTCTACAAGAAATGATGACCCTCTTCGTTCAAGCCGTCCATTTGACCTCAATCGAGATGGATTTGTTATGGGAGAAGGCGCCGGTACTATCATAATGGAAAGTCTTGAGTTTGCACTTGCCAGAGGTGCAAAGATATACGGCGAAATTGTTGGTTTTGGCATGACGGGCGATGCATTCCATATAACTCAGCCGGCTCCCGGTGGTGAAGGCGCAGCGAGATCAATGGCGATGGCGCTTAAAGGCGCTGATATAACACCGGATATGGTGAATTATATTAACGCTCATGGCACATCAACTGAAGCTAATGATAAGCTTGAAACTGCTGCCATTAAAAAAGTTTTTGGCGATAATGCTCAAAAAGTTGCAATCAGTTCTACTAAATCTATGACCGGACATTTGCTTGGCGCTGGTGGAGCGGTAGAGGCTATTGCTTGTCTGTTAGCAATCCGTGACAGTATAGCGCCTCCTACAATAAACTATGAAACTCCTGATCCGGAATGTGATCTTGATTATGTGCCTAATACTGCACGTAAAATGAATATTGATATTGCAATGTCTAACTCTTTTGGGTTTGGCGGACATAATGCAACTTTGATATTCAAAAAATATAGCTCATAATAAAATTACTTCAAATAATAACTAATCTGGGCTGTGAATGAGTAAATTCACAGCCATTGTCTTCAAATATGCTGCAATAAAACCCGCATAAAACATTTTCAAAATAGGGATAGCTATAAATTCAAATCAAACGAAACTGCTTGACAAATGCCATATAAGATAGTATTGCAGCGTTGTTTATAGTAATAGCAAACAATTATAAAAATATGAATTTCATATCTGTTTATATTGGTTTAAGAAATGATGTGTAATTTAAACTAAAAGCGGAATAATTTTGCATAGAATGATAAATATTATAAAAATTTTGAAGGTTATAGAGTCTTAGAGAGTCAAAACAGTATCCAAGTGTATTTTTGAAAATGCGGAGAGTCTTACTGGATGGAAAGAATCTAAATGGTTAGTGCTGAGAATCTATTGATAAGTATTTCCAATGTTTTTGCTCTGTTCATGTATCGGGAACATTAGCTTTTATGTAATAACACTTGCATAAATCTGTATTGGGTAAATTCAGTTAGTAAAAAATTATCTAAAAAAGATGGACATCATGTTGAAAAAAATCATCAAAATATTTGCAGTAATATTAATATTAGTCTCAATACTTGCCATGCTTCTTATGACTCGTACATATGTGAAAGAGTTAAAAAGAGACCGGGAATTAATGAAAGACCCAGAATATGCAGTTTTAATCAAAAAGCCAAATGCATATAAAAAGAAACTGGCTCGCAAAAATAATCATATAGTAAGAGTAGATATCTATAATGCCGATTTTGGATATATGGATGGAAATAGTACAAAAAGCTTGGATCAATATAGGCTGGTAGGAGAAATAACAGAAGACAATCATCAATTACGAGATTTTAAAAAAGTGTTTAAAAAAGTAATATCATCAAAAGTAACTGTAATGGATATCGCTCTGGCTAGTCCAAGATAGATTAATATAGTATATGATGATGGAACCAATGTAATTGCTAATGTATTAGGATATGGCAACATCATATTAAGAGTATATGACTGTAGAGTTGATGAAATTCCAAGAGAAAGAGACTTTATATCCTTTAACTTAAATGTGTCAGCTGAATTTGGAAAAATAATAAAAGCTAACATAGTCAGGGAATAGAAATAGTAGATTTCAACATAATGAGCTATAGATAAAAGACGATGTAGGATATTGGCATGCATCACCTTGATTACGGTATACTGCAGTTTTTCTGGAATGTATTTCCTTCTTTTTGATATACTATATATGGTTGATTCGAAAACAATACTAAACCCAGGAGAAAAACCAATATGGCAATATCAAAAAGAGCCGAAAAAGCCTGTCCTTCAACAACTCTTGCTATTACAGCAAAAGCCAATCAAATGAAAGCGGAAGGAATTGATGTTATCAGTTTCAGCGCTGGAGAACCCGATTTTGACACTCCTCAAAACGTTAAAGATGCAGCAATCAAATCACTAAATGCGGGGTTTACAAAATACACTCCAAGCACCGGAACGTTGGATTTGAAAAAAGCCGCAGCAGCAAAATTCAAACGAGACAACAACTTGGATTATCAGCCTTCTCAAATAGTTGTTTCAAACGGAGCAAAACACTCCATTTATAATGCAATTCTTGCTTTGTGCAACGCCGGCGATGAAGTTATTATACCTGCGCCATATTGGGTTTCCTATCCGGAAATGGTAAAGCTTGCAGACGGCATTCCTGTATACATCCAAACCGATGAATCAACAGGATTCAGAATTACGCCGGAAGCGCTGCAGGCAGCTATAACACCTAAAACTAAAATACTTATACTTAACAGTCCCAGCAACCCCACAGGTGGAGTTTATACCAAATCGGATATGGAAAAAATAGCCCAAATTGTGGTGAAAGCCGGGATTTATGTTATTTCCGATGAAATTTATGAAAAAGTAGTTTACAGCCCAAATGAGCATGTGAGCATAGCATCCTTTGGCGATGATATAAAGAAACTTACAGTTACTGTGAACGGACTCTCTAAAAGTCATAGTATGACAGGATGGCGAATCGGTTTTCTTGCAGCAGAACCCGACATAATTGGAGGCATAACTCGAATACAAGATCATAGTACATCTAATCCTGTCTCTTTCGTGCAGGCAGGAGCAGTTGAGGCATTGAATGGCTCGCAGGAATTTGTTGAAACTATGCGCAATGAGTTCGATAAACGCCGTAAATACATTGTGTCGGCGCTTAATGATATCCCAGGAATCAAATGTCATGAACCAGGCGGTGCATTTTATGTTTTTCCTAATATAGCAGGATTAATCGGCAAATCCGCCAACGGCAAGGTGATTAAAGGGTCTGACTCTTTGATGGAATATCTTCTTGATGCTGCAAATGTTGCTGTTATTCCCGGTTCAGGCTTTGGCGCCGATAATAATATTCGGCTTTCCTATGCAACCTCAATGGATAACATTGTTAAGGGCACGGCGCGTATAAAAGAAGCTATAACAAAGCTTGTTTAGGAGGAATGAATGCCCAGTTTAACTTTTGATGAGGTAATTGATCTATTTGATGTAAAGCCGGAGCATGTTGAAATATTCAGACAGGCGCTTACGCATAAGTCATACCTCGGAGAAGGTCACGATGTGTTATGCAATCAAACTATGGAGTTTCTTGGTGATGCAGTTTTAGAGATGGTGATTTCAGACTACCTTTATCATCAATTTCCTGATAAGCAGGAAGGATTTCTCACTAAGGCTCGATCCTCCATTGTAAGCGGAACTTCGTTGTCAGCAGCGGCTAAAAAAATTGGGTTTGCATCTGCATTATTGATGAGCACAGGTGAAGAAATGAGCGGAGGACGCAATCGTTCTTCTATGCTTGCCGATGCATTTGAAGCGCTCATCGCAGCAATCTATCTTACAAAGGGATATAATGATGCAAGAGATTTCATTCTAAAATCACTTGATGATAAACTATCCAGCATCAATGAAGAGACATTCAACTACAACTACAAATCTCGTTTGCAGGAAATCTGTCAGGAAAGCTTCAAGGCTACACCAAGCTATGTGCTTATAAGCTCCGAGGGATATGATCATGATAAAACTTTTACGGCAGAAGTATTGTTAAACAACAATCCAATTGGCAGAGGACAGGGGAAATCTAAAAAGCAGGCAGAACAGCAGGCAGCACAACAGGCATTAGAAAGCGCTAAGCTGAAAAATGAAAGTGGTTGGGAAAACAAATGAATTCTAATAATGCAGGTATAGGCGTTTTTGGTGGATCGGGATTTTATGAGTTTATTGAAAATGCGGAAGGTATAAAAATAGATACTCCCTACGGTTCACCCAGCGATCTTGTTACTATAGGTACAATAGGCGATAAGAAAGTGGCGTTTATTCCGCGTCATGGTGATAAGCATGAATATCCGCCGCATAACATTCCATATAGGGCTAATGTTTGGGCAATGAAATCTCTTGGTGTAAAAAGTATTATTGCCCCTTCATCAGTGGGCAGCTTACAGGCTGATATCAAACCGGGTGACTTTGTAGTTTGCGATCAGTTTATTGACAGAACCTGGGGGCGCAAAGACACCTTTTTTGATGGACCTGTGGTGCATATCATGGGCGCCAATCCATACTGTGAAACACTAAGGCAGCTGGCAATAAAAGTTATTAAATCACATAACATACCAGTGCATGAATCAGGAACCGTAGTTGTAATACAGGGACCGAGGTTTTCAACCAGAGCAGAGAGCGCCTGGTTTACCAATATGGGATGGTCATGTGTGAATATGACTCAATACCCGGAAGTTATTTTGTCCCGAGAGCTTGAGATGTGTTATGTTAATATTTCCTTGGTAACTGACTGGGATGCAGGATGTTTGGGAATTGAAGGCGTTGAACCGGTAACCGCTGAAGAAGTAAGGCAGGTCTTTTCATCAAGCAATGAGAAGGTTCAGAAGGTTATAATCGATATGATAAAGCAGATGTCGAAAGAGGGCTGCGGTGAATGCGAGCTTGCTATGAAAGATGCAATAATGAGTAAGGAATGAAGCTGCATGACTGATGTAATGAGAACTGTATATTGGGATAACGGTGCAGTTGCAATGATTGATCAAACACTTATTCCTGATGATGTGAAAATACTTCGCTTTACGAATTATGTTGATGTTGTTAATTCAATTAAAGTAATGCAGATCAGGGGCGCTCCTGCCATAGGCGTTGCTGCAGCGCTTGGAATGGCTCTTGCTGCCCAATCCATTCAAGCTGATACATATGAAGATTTCATGCGGAAATTTGAGCTGGCTGCAGAAGAATTTAGAATATCCAGACCGACTGCTGTAAACTTGTTTTGGGCGGTAAATCGCATGATGCAGATTGCTGCATCAGTCCCATCATTAACTGATGTTCGTCAACGGCTGCTGGCGGAAGCAATTGATATCCAAGAAGAGGATATTGCTATAAACAAGATGATAGGGGAGAACGGCGCACAGCTTATCAATCAAAATGATACTATTCTTACTCATTGCAATGCCGGAGCCTTAGCTGCAGCCGGTTATGGCACTGCGCTTGGAGTCATTCGTGCCGCTCATGAATCAGGAAAATCTATAAAGGTTATTGCCGATGAAACACGTCCGAGACTTCAGGGAATGCGCTTAACTGCATGGGAGCTTGTTCAAGAAGGAATACCTGTTTCGGTTATCTCTGATAATATGGCTGCATGGGCGATGTCTAAAGGCATGGTGAACTGCGTTATAGTTGGTGCAGACCGTATTGCTGCAAATGGGGATACTGCAAATAAGATTGGTACGCTTGGTGTGGGAATTCTGGCAAAAACATATAATATTCCCTTTTATGTTGCTGCACCGGTTTCAACAATTGATTTTGCACTTGCAGACGGCAGCGGTATTCCAATTGAGGAGCGCTCGTCTGATGAAGTAACTCATATAAATGGGATTCGAATTGCACCTGAAGGCGTGGGAATATATAATCCTTCGTTTGATGTTACGCCTGCGGAATATATATCCGGCATAATCACAGAACAGGGAGTTCTGTATCCCCCATATGCTATTAGTATTGGTTGTTTGAAAAACTAACCAGCGCTTACTTTTTCAGATTCATACTCAATATGTTAATCTGCACATTTGTTTGGTTTGGCATTGCAGTATTTAATGTAACAGTTGTTATAGAATTGTTTCCAGCAATCATAAATACGGTGCTCATGGCATCATTCAATTCAATTGCATTTAAGCTTTTTTCACTAAATATGTTTTTGTATGCCTGTTTCGTTTGTTCTACTGTCCCGGCTGTTTTATACAAATATTCATATTTAATTCCGTTAGTATCCGATGAATAGTTGGTTGATATCAATTCAGAGTTCGGTAAAATGAAGGCAGAATCCAACTGTGGTATCTGGCTCGATGCCTTGTTATCTTTTGTATTAGGATTAGTCTGGAGCATTGATGGTTGATTTAGCATACGGTTGGTTTTAATTATTACATTTACTCCTGGAATAAATATAAAAATAAAAAACACAAAAGCTCCGCATATTGCCCAAACCCTTTCAATTCTTCTAAAATCTTCATGAGTGCTGTAATCGCCTTCTAACCATGCTATTTCGTTGCCTTTAAACAGTAAATATAAAGCAGCAAATGGAGAGAAAAAGAATGATATTAAAGCTAACAACCATGCCTTATGTCCTAGTGACCATATGAAAGGAATGAAAAATCCACCCCAGTTAATCCACCAGGCACATTTGCTTTGCTACTGCCAAGCAATCTTACATACCCTTCAGCAGGATTTTGATATGTTGGCATGTATGTTTCTGGAGGCGGAGCAGAGACGTTATTTACCGGATTAGGTGATGGAGCTGCCGGTTCAATTGATTCTGGAGCTGCAGTATGTGATGACTGAGGATTACCTATAGGCATACCTGATAATGCTATGTCATTATTGGGTTTGCTGCTTAATAACGATAATTGATGTTTTGCTTTCTGATTATCTGGATCAAGTTCCAATGCTGATTCAAAACTTTTTCTTGCAAGGGTTTTGTTGCCAATAGATCCATATGCTATGCCAAGGTTATAGTGGTGATTAGCTGAATTCGGTTCTAATTCTATAAGTTTTAATAGATTCTGTATAGCTTCGGTTCTTTTGCCTAATGCCATATAGCTTGCTGCAATAAGCGACCTTGCTTTTGTATTATTTTCATCCTTATCTAATAAATCCTTTAGTAATACAATTAATTCATTGTATTTTGCAGCCTTGTATAACTCTATTAAATGCGACATATCGTGTTGATCTGAGGCTTCCATAATATAATAATCTCCTTTGTTGTGATTAACAGATACTACATAATTACTGCAATTTATTGATAAATTATTTCCTCCTTAGATAAAGCTTCATGCTGAATCTATTGTAATTCAATCTGATTTGAATTGTAACATATATTTAGAGTAAATAAAATGAAAAAAGTTGCATTATGTAAAAAAAATATAAATTTCTTATGCTTTAACCAACAGGCTCAGGGGATTATTTCATGGTAGATTGAATTTACTTGTTTTGCCATATCCAGCCAGGTAAATTTGTTTGCCTGTTTTATTCCGGCTTCAGACAACTTATCATACAAGGCGGAATCGTTAAGGACCTTGGTAATGGCATCTGCGAATTCTTCAGACCGTAATGGATCAACCATCAATCCAGCGTCACCAATAACTTCCGGCAGCGATGTTTTATTGCCGGTTATAACCGGTGTGCCGCATGCCATTGATTCAGCCGGCGGCAATCCAAATCCTTCATATACGGAAGGATATACAAACAGGTCAGCTGCAGAATATAAATATGGGAGCTCTTCGTAAGGCGCATATCCAGTAAAAACAACATCTTCCGATATATTCAATTCAGCTGTCTTTGCTGATATATCTTCTGCCATCCAACCATATTTGCCTGCAATTACCAGTTTGTGCTTTATGCCGGTTTCATTTTTGCTTAAGGCATATCCTTCAAGCAGACGTGGAAGATTTTTTCTCGGCTGGATTACACCAAGTGATAAAATGAAAGGGTCATTAACTCCATACTTCAATTCCATCATAGATTTGGATTCGCTCTTGCTGCGGGGATAAAATATGTCATCTATGCCAGGATAAACTATGTCAACAAGTTTTTCATCAACAGTATACAGACTGCAGATTTCAGATTTTGTATATTCAGATATTGCCAGTATTCTATCTGCACGTCTGCAGGCGCGTTTTACTCCCATATCCAGAATAAATGCATCTTTTTTAGAGAAAAACTCAGGATGTCGTTTAAATGAAACATCGTGTATTGAGGTGATTATCTTGCCGGATACAAAAGGAGGAAGCGAATACTGCACATGTGTTAAATCTATCTTATCAAACCGAATTGCAGAAGGGAATGTAAATAATGTCCACATCCGCCAGTTCGGAGCATATTTTATTGATTGATGTATATTTGACTTATCAATACGCTCAGGTTGTTTAAGCCTGCTAAGATAATAAAGATGATATTCATCCGGGGAATCTAATTGTATTAGTCCATTTATAAATCCGCGCCAGTATGTAGCGTCACCTGTAAAACTTCCCTGCGTTGGACGTGCATCTATTGCTATCTTCATTGCTTTACAATCTCTCTGTACAGGTTAACAGTTTGCTCCGCTTCCTTTGCAACAGACCAGTATTTTGCATATTCATCGCATACAGCCGATGCTGCTGTCAACATTTTTTTATTAGAGAGCATCTCATTAATATTTTGTGCAAGGCTTGCAATATCATTCTGTTTAAAGAGCGTTACGCCCTTGCATCGTTCATTCAGCTCTTTAAACCATGGTAAATCAGAAGCAAGAACAGGCTTTTTATATGCAATCGCCCTTAAAATGCTGTCGGAGTTGCTTATAGACGTAAAAGGTGCAACTATTAAATCGGTTGCCGCCATTACAGATGGAATTTCATGATTCTCAAGGTAATCTGTTATTCTTACTCTGCTGCTCAAATTTGCAGTGTTTATAGCTTCTCTCACTTCATCTATAAAGCCTGTATGATCATCAGGGTGCGCTCCCCCTGCAATTAGCAGATAAACGTCATTAGGCAAGTGCTTCATCGCTTCCAAAACCAATTCATATCCCTTGCGCTTTACCACAAAGCCAAAAATGGTTATAACTTTTTTACTGGATACATTCCATAATGACTTGGCATTCTGAGTGGATATACGCAAGCGATTTATTTTCGGCACCCCTTCTGGTATAACGCTTACATCATTTGGGTCAACCCCTACAATCTTCATCTGATTTCTTAGGTTTTCGGAATGGACAATGAAATGATAAATCTCCGGCGGATTAAATAGCATGGCATTAAAGTGTTTTTTGTATGTTTTAATCAGTTTTGAATCTCTATCACCAAGATCAAGTTCATGTACCGTAACAATTAAAGGAACCTCAACCCTTGAAACAGCCTGCCGAAACCAGTTGCGATGAATAGCCATTCCACCAAAAAAAGGGTATTGGTGTTGGATATGCGCTGCATCACCCTGATTCAATCGTGCAGCGAGTCTTGCAGGTGACTGCATTATGCCTGGGTCTAAACTTACAACGTCAATTTTCTCATATTTTTCCAACTCAGGAACAAGTGAATGTGAGTATTCCGCTACTCCACATCGGCTGTCCCAAGTAGATGCATAAACAATGTTCATTTCTATTTATAAACTTCAAAAACTTTCTATATAGATATCATATTGTTGCTAAAATATAGCAGCTCAGACTGTAAGATTGCAAGAAACAGTGTATATATATATTATAAAAAATTTTGTATTATTAAACCAGTAGCTTATGTGAAAATTTGAAGTAATTCCTGAAATAGCTTACGCTTGTCATGGATATTTCTGTAATTTGCTTGACACAGCATTAATGTGAATGTGAAAATATATAAAATACACATATAGAGGCAGTATGTCAAAGAGTATAAAAAAGCTTTTGGTATGGATTCCAAGCTTTATATATATGGCAGGAATATTTTACTTATCCAGTAATAATGATTTTTCTAGTATGCCGGAATTCGTTCTGTATACACCTGATAAGATTGTTCACATGCTCATTTATGTCGGTTTAGAAATTGTTATGCTGTATAGTGCAACTAAAGCTCCTGTAGCAGGTTTTGGAGATGCATACACGCAATCCTTTATTTTTACTGTCTTATATGGGCTGTCTGATGAAATACATCAGCAGTTTGTTCCGGGCCGTTCAGCCGATGTATTAGATTGGTTCGCAGATATTTTAGGTGCATTACTTGTTGTGATAATTGCAAAATTGTTAAAAAAATATAGAGGTGATGAAAATGTCAGAAGAGAAAAGTTATGAAGTAAATGATCGCCGCAAGGTGAAGCTTGATGAAAATGGGGAAGTTGTTTCAGAAACTGATACCGCAGATGCAGATACCGTCGCGGAAGAAGTTAAAGATACAAATGAAACTATAGATTACTCAGATTTACCGCCTGTTGATATTGTTTCGCTGATAAAAACATTTATAGGTATATTAGCTCAGCAGACTTGGCAATGGCTGGGATTGTTCAAAAATCCATCTACAGACAAGCTTGAGACTGACCTTCCTCAGGCTAGGACCGCTATAGATACTATCTCTGTGCTTGCTGCTAAATTAGAAGGAAAAATCACTCAATCTGAGCAGCAAGAGCTTCAAGCGATGTTAAGTGATCTTCAGATGAATTTTGTTAAGCAAAGCAGCAAAGAGCAATCAGAAAAATAATTAAACACTATGGCTGAAATAAAGACCGTTACAATGCCTATAGAATTGCCGTCGGAGTACGATCAATGTGCAAGATGCCTTGATTGGTTTAGAAATGCTATTTTGAATTTAGATGGTGTTGTAGATGTGCATGTCAACAATGAATCGTCTGAAATGACGCTTACTTATGATTCATATTTTATGCAATATGATGACATAAAAAAGCATGCCAAGCTTACAGGAATTGCATTGCAGGACAAATTTCTGCATAAAACTCTAAAACTAAAAGGCTTAGATTGCCCGGATTGTGCAGCATCATTAGAGCATAAGATAGAAAAATCAGATGGCATTCTTTATGCATCAGTAAATTATGTCTTATCCAGCATATCAGTTGAGTATGAATCAGCAGCAACGGATTTAAGCAAAATAACAGACCGTATACGCAAACTGGGTTACAGTGTAGTTGAAGAGAGTGAGATCTGTCCAAAACAAGAAGAGCAGAACTCATTAATTAACAGAATTAAAAAAGCAGATAAAGAAACTTTGCTTACTGTGTTTTCAGGATTGATGATTCTTATGGCAGTTGTCTTGTCTTATCTGCATGTAAACGAGATTTTGATTAAAACCCTATATGGGTTAGCTGCATTATTCGGCGGATATAGTGCATTTCGAGGCGCTTTTTACAGCATACGCACATTATCGCTTGATATGAATTTTCTGATAGCAATTGCTGTAATTGGCGCCGTATCTATCGGTGAGTGGTTTGATGCAGCTATGGTAATGTTTCTGTTTTCATTGGGCAACGCTCTTGAAGCCCATACAATGGGCAAAACACGTGATTCTGTTCGCTTATTGTTAAAGGGATTTCCTGCGCAAGCTCGTGTAAGGCGCAATAATGCGGAAACATATATAAAGCTTGAAGATATTCGTGTTGGAGATATATTTATCGTTCTACCGGGTGAAAAGATACCGGCAGATGGCGCTATTACTGAAGGAATTACCTCTGTAGATCAATCATCTATTACTGGTGAATCGGTTCTTGTAGGAAAAACAGCCGGCGATTTAGTCTTTGCCGGAACTCTAAACGTTCAAGGAGCTTTTGAAGCTGCTGCATCGTCTGCAACTGCAGATAACACATTGTCTAAGATAATACATTTAGTAGAAGAAGCACAAGCTGAGAAGGCGCCGTCGCAAAGGTTCTCAGAAGAATTCAGCAAGTATTACACACCAGTGGTTGTTATACTTGCTGTTATAGTCGCTTCTATTCCGCCTTTGGTTTTTCATGCAGATTTTGTTATATGGCTGAAAAAAGCGCTTACATTACTGGTGGTATCATGTCCGTGCGCCTTAGTTATATCAACGCCCGTAAGCATAGTATCAGCTATTGGGAGAGCAGCGCATCAGGGAATACTGATAAAAGGCGGAATGCATTTAGAGAATCTTGCCAAAATAAATGTTGTTGTTTTTGACAAAACCGGTACAGTAACATCCGGCGAACTATCTGTATTGAAAGTTATTGCGTTTAATGATTTTAGTGAATCAGACATATTATCTATAGCATCATCGGTTGAATGCAGATCAGATCATCCTCTGGCAAAAGCAATAATAAACAGGGCAAATGAGTTAGGTGTAGAGTATACAGCTGCATCGGGGATTGAAAACGTTCCAGGTATGGGTACATTCGGTGTTTTGAATGATATGCGGTATGCAGTTGGAAATTTACAATACATGAAAAGCTTAGGTGTTGAGGTAGAATCTCATACAGAGAACATAGATGCTGATGGCAGTACTGTAGTGGCTGCTGCTGTTGGGAATAATTTAGCAGGACTCATATTGCTGTCTGACACACTGCGTTCAACGTCATTAGAGGCTGTGAATGAGTTGAAGCAAAACGGTATTAAGCGTATCGTTATGCTTACTGGTGATAATAAGAATACTGCTGGAGTTGTTGCTGCAAAGTTGGGTATAGATGAATTTCAATCTGATCTTCTCCCACAGCAAAAAATGGATGCAGTAAATGATTTAATGAGAGAACAGGGCAGCAAGGTTGCTTTTGTAGGTGATGGAGTAAATGATGCACCTTCACTTGCATCTGCTGATATAGGCATAGCTATGGGTGTTGCGGGTTCAGATACTGCACTTGAAACCGCCGATGTTGCGTTGATGTCTAATGATTTAAGAAAGATACCGTATGCGATTAGACTTGGGCGCGCAGCCGTTACTATTATAAAACAGAATACCGTTTTTGCATTGTCAGTTATATTCTTTTTAATAATTTCAGCGCTTACGGGATGGATTGATCTTTCGTTGGGAGTATTAGGTCACGAAGGCGGTGCATTGATAGTTATTGCAAACGGAATGCGGCTTCTTAGATACAAATGATTTTTTAGACGCTCTAATTGTAATTCTGTTACAAGCAGAATGGAGGAATAAAATTAGTATGCTTGATGTTAATCCTGAAAAACTTATTATACTGCGATCGTTAATTGCAATTGCAGCAGCGTTAGCTGGCGCTTTAATTGCATCAGGCGGCAAAAAAGTCAGTCATAGTGTTTTATGCGGTCTTGTAAGTTTTGCTGCCGGAGCATTGCTTGCAGTAACAATTATAAACATTATGCCAGAAACATTTGAAATGATAGGTGTTTTCTGGTCGTTAGTTTTTACAGTTGTTGGTTTCATAATATTTGTTCTTATTGGCAAGTATGTATACTATGTATGTCCAGCGTGTGCTGCTTCTGCAACTGAAAATTCAGGTGGTTTTGTTCGACTTGGGATTCTCATGATGGCAGCTATGTCAATCCACAGCACAGTTGATGGATTGGCTATAAGCGCAGGATCCAAAGCTGCAGAAACATCAGCATCTATGGTAGGAATAATGATACTGTTTGCAGTATCTTATCACAAAATTCCTGAAGGGATGGCGCTTATGAGCGTTGCACGGCTTGCAGGATACAGCAGATTAAAGGCGCTAGGGATAACTTTTCTGATAGAGCTGACAACTGCCCTTGGGGCAATAATTGGATTATTATTGCTTAGCGGCGGTATATCTGAATTATGGATTGGCATAACTTTGGGTATTGTTGCAGGCAGCTTTCTCTATACAGTAGGATTTGCACTTTTAAAAGAAATGTATGCACATGAGAAAAACTCAATTATAATCTTTGCGGTTTTAGGGTTTGTTTCAATTGCTGCGATAAACTTTATAATGAAACATTTTGGTTTTATGATGCACTCGCATTAGTTATTATTTAATAACTATGTATACTAAAATCATTTTTAGGGTATAATCAGCCATATGCAGCATAAATAATCTAATATACTCACTAATGGAGTATGTGTTTATGCCATTTCAGTCTTATGTCAATTCGATATTGATACGATAGAGTGATAAATTGGCTGATAGTATACTAACATCAAAGAAAAATAAAATAACAGATATGCTATTCAATAAACCAGATGCATTAACTGGTTATATTGTGGTGCTTGCTGTTGAATTCCTCTTTACCTTTCTATTGCTATTCATAGATCCTTACATACCTATATCTAAATTTCAAATCCCTTATGCACTAATTGTTATGCTTGCAGCATATTACTATGGTGTAGGAGCAACACTTCTTTCTATAGTATTTGGCATGTTTTTGTATGAATATTTCTTTTTTAACTCACGGTTTCACATCACATCTGCAAATTTTGCATCTGACTTTTTTGGAGCATGGCTTACTTTTGTTTTAGGCGGAGTTATAATTGGCTGCTTAACCTTATTAATTCGCAGGTTGCGACTTAAAACAAACAAGCTCAACAGCATCTTTGAAGATGAATTAAAGAAGCGTGAAGGAATAGAAGATAAATACAAGCAGCTATCCGCTGCATCTGATTTTGAAAGAAGCCAGCTTGAAACTGTTTTAAACTGTATGGCTCAGGGTGTTATAACACTTGATGCTCAAGGTCGGATTATGAACATGAATCCGGCTGCTGTGGGATTTTTCAACTGCACTGTTGAGGATGCTGAAAACAACAGGCTTGAGGATTTATGTGAGGGATTGGAAATTACATCTGTTGACGGTACATTGATATTATCAATAAATGATTTTATAAGAAGAGTAATTGCTGGTGAAAAGATAGAAAATCTTGAGCTTCATGTGGAGGGAACGAAATATAGAGATTCATTTGTGGGTAGTTTTAGTGCATCGCCTGTGTTCGATAAATCAGGCGGTTTGATGCAGATTGTTATACTTATCAGAGATATTACTGCACATATTGCATTAGAAAAACGCGAGGAAGAATTAGAAAAATGCAAGATGGAATTTTATCATCGTACAATATATGCTGCAACAAATGGCAGGCTCATAATATCTGATGATGAAACTATAAATAAAATCACAAAAAACACTCTGCGGTTATGGGCAATAAAAGATTCAAAGTCAATCATCAATATTCGGCACGAAATTGCAGGTATAGCTGATAAAAAGGGGATGGATAAGTCTAAAATAGATAAATTTATTATTTCAATTGGGGAAGTTGCTGCTAATGCTTGTAAATATGCCGGTGGAAGCAATGCTTCAATACATGAGCTTCCGGATGGGTTGATATTCAAAATTACTGATACAGGTCCGGGAATTGATGAGATAAATCTTCCGGAAGTTGCACTTAGAGAGCGTTTTTCTACTTCTGGTACATTGGGTATGGGCTATAAAGTAATGCTTTCTTGCTGCGATAAAGTTTATCTTTCAACGGGATCTAAAGGAACTACTGTTGCCTTGCAAATGAATTATGCCGACAGTGACAGCTTGTATGATTGCTGATA
>JAPXND010000039.1:0-19958 GCA_033808695.1 Armatimonadota bacterium | reverse complement strand
ATAAAAAAATTATATTTCTATGAATACACTAATCCTTTTCAAAACGATACACTGACATGGAATAAATATTTATCTTCAAACGACAGCGAAAACTTAGTTGCAACTTATTCAGGTGCTGACATTTTCTTTTCACCAGACACTTATAGTAAAAATTTTGCAATAAACTCATATATAACCATATCGAGATATGGCAGTTTTTTAGTTTTTTGTGATTTTACCCTGCTGGATATTTCAGATGTTTCAAGCAAATTGCCATCAATATCGTATACCCGCATCTCATATTTGTGAGATGGCGACTTCAACCAAGGAAGAAGGTTGTATTTAAATGCAACTTCTCTTTCTTCACTTTCATTTATAACAATCGCCATGATTCTATCCGGCAGCACATATGATGCCTGATGAGCGCCCAAACATGGTTCAGTCAGCAAACAGTTCCCTATTGATATCCCTTCTGTAAAATATGGAAGGAATTGTTTTCTAAGTTTTGCACACTGCTTGAGCGCCTTGCTGAATTCAGGGTAACTTTTAATCCAATCCGATCCATTAACTGACCCTGGCTTTTTTGGAAATATTGTCATAAACAGATTATCTGCAAATCCACGTTTTACTGACCAAACATCATCGCTTATACAAATATTTATACGCGGCGCAGGGAATGAATTTATAAATGCCTGATAATCACTATATCCGCCCCAGTTCCATGTATAGTCAAGCAATTCTGCGTCGATTTCCATGTTCCATAGCTCTTCGCCATAAAATGATGATTCGGGATCTTTGGCTTTTGCCATGGCTCTAATTTTCTTTGTCAGCTCTACCATATTGTAGTCAGATGACTTATTCCAGAACTGATCCCATCCTAAAGATGTAATCCCAGAATCAACAAGCTCTTTGCATGATTCAAGAACTTCTTTCTGCCATAGTTCATTTGTAAGCGGTACATGCGCTGCTGCATATGTTGATGAATATGGCGGGTTAAATCTTGGTATTGTATCTGTATGCTGGGTCCATCCCATATCCTGCGACACTGTAAGACCATATTTTGAAGCAGTTTCCGGTCCAGCCAGCACTACACTGAAGAATGGCGCAATGGTTGATCCAAGATCTCTGCTCTTCTTTATTATGCTTTCAAACTCTTCCTGCGTACCAAGATGGGGATAAACCGGCTGCATTGGCAGTGAAAATCCTCTATGCCATCCCCAAACTGACATCTCTACAAGTCCGTGCTCAACGTTTTCTTTTGTTAATGCCTCTAAGTCCTTAACCTTCCATGCAGCATCTTTTGGATCATCCGGCCAGCCTAAGCACATCCATATAGATCTATATCCTAAGCCTTCTTTTATGTGTTTAGGAAGTGGATAGTCTCTCTTCAAATTCTGATTTACCCAAGCGCGATAGGGTTCAATGCCTTTTGCCCATCCGCCATCATGCGGAGTTAATACAAACTCAGGACTTTTCCATGTTTCTCCAGGCTTCACTTCATCGGGATGTATACACATCATTCTTATTTTCTCATCAAACTCATAATGCATAAGTCTTACTGTATATCTTGGGTCCCATCCCCAGCTCTTTGGAAACAAACTGAATCCACCGTTCAATCCGCCAAAATCCAGCCATCTAAGCCACATGCTGTTGAATCTTCCGCCAGATGAATACTCTACGGTATTTGATGCAGCATCCATGCAGAATTGCGTGCTTTTTCTTCCTTCAGTTGGGTGCAGCTCACGAAAAGGTATAGCGCCAAATCCACATGTTTTTAATATCGTATGATCTTCACCGGCAAATGGCGCCAACCCAAAGAAATCAGGGAAAATTACCTGTCTTACAGAAATATCAGAATTATTAGTTATCTCACCTGTAACTATAATCGTTTTGCCATCCGGTTGAGCTTTAAAGTTAACAATCGCGCTTACATTCCCATTTAGAGGGAAATTTGTTCTGCTTGCACCTAATTTATCCCACTTAATCGTTAGCGAATCTGAAGCTGCATCTATATTCGCTCCGGTTGAAAATCTCGCTGCCAAACGCAAAGGTTCAAATTTTTTGATTGGATATGCCAAATCAATTATTCCACACTCATCTTTCGATGCATCAATCATAGTTCCTGCATTTGAATATGACATCTTCATGATGCATCCTGTTTCAGAATCTATCGCCAAGCGAAGTCCATTTAGATTGGCTTCTATATTCTTGCTCATTGCTGCTCCTCCTGACAGAATAAATATTGCTACAGCTATGCTAATAGATAATCTCATTATCAAACCTCTATTTTAATTTATCAAGCTCTAATAGTGTTTGTGAGGATATTAAAGAACAATTAATCCAATTGTTTGATTCTTCACCATATTGCATCCAAGTAGGAATCTCCTGCTCTCCAAAATCCTTCCATGCTACAGTAAGTGTATTTGCCAGCGAAATTGCTTTTTCCTTGTAGATTGGATCTTTAGTTGCTTCATATGCGGCAATATAAGCGTTTATAAAGGAACAATTGCTGCCATTGATTGTTGTATAACAGACATACTGCTCAAGAGCTCCGGGTATTGCCCAATTGTATCTAGCTACTGCATCTCGTCTATCCCATACAACAAACTGATCTTCGGCAAATCTTAATAATTCTTTTGCCATCTCAAGATACTCAGGGTTTTTGTCCGAACCTTTGAATAGTAAAATGGATATCTCCGTTGCATCAGGATTGGATTGATCAACATATGGAGGCTTTGGATCAACATCTTCAAATTGACCTTGCCAATTATACGTTTTCATCGGATTTTCCATTATCCAGTTAAATGCTCTTTCACGCATAGCCTCATATTTTGTTATGCCATATGATTCTTTTAATCTATCTAAAAATGCTATCACCCTTGTAGGAATTAGTATGTTTGGAGATGATGATTCACCGGTAATGGGATCCATGAGTTGATACCAAACGCCATTTTCAAGCTGTAAGCGGCTATATGTATCAGCAACTGTTAAAGCTGCACTCATATACTTCCTTTCCTTGGTGAAATCATACATATCAAGATATGTTTGTGCTGCACACGCAGGATAAAGAGTCATTATTCGCTGACGTGTAAACATGGGATCATCCGGTAAATAACCATTCCAATAAGTTGGCGGCCAGCCTGCTAACGGCGTTCCGTCCTTTTCAGTAAGCTCAAGCAAAAAATCTATAGATAATTGAGCCATTTTTATTGCCTGATCTCTTTCTTCCGCCGAAGATGTATATTTGGAATAGATCAGCATACCTGTTGTTAATCCATTCATAAATTTGCATGGGAATACAAAATTATAATCCGGTCTGCCATTCTTAAGCACATTTTGAAATTTTGTGCTGTTGAACTGTGCTGCAAGTGATGCTATTGCACATTCTTTGTATTCAGCTGCACGTTGCTTATACGGACCATTGTATGGTGGACTTTTTACAAAATCACGTGTTCCGGCAACCCCAACAACCTTGCCATCCGGTCCTATACCTTCAACCTTGAGACTGATTCTGCCCGGATTAATCTCCAGCCATATTGGACTAAGCGCTGCAGTAGGTTCGGCATCTTCAAATTGGGCTGTTGAGCCATCAGATTTGTTAATGGCAGTATATTTATAATGTTTTGCTCCCTCCAATGGCTTAAAATCAAAAGCCGGAGCATAAATAAATCTTACAGCATAATCATTCCAAAATGGTCTTACGCCTGGTATTCCTGGACGTATTGGTTCAACAGATTCCTTTAAGGCAATTTTGCCGGATCCAGTTATTTTGGTTCCGCCGTCGTTTTCCGCCCTGCTGTAGAGCTTTGCAGGATATAGTTTTGATATTTCGGATTTGGATAATGCTCTGTTGTATATTCGCAGCTCATCCAATGACCCAGAGAATGAACCTCCACCACCGAGTTTAGAGGCTGTCCCAATACAAAATTTTGTATCAGCAAATTCAAAGCTGCATTTGCCGGACTGCATCTCTTTGCCATTTAAATATCCTGTTGCATTTCCATCTTTGTTAAAAACAATTGCTAAGTGCTGCCATGTTCCATTAACTGGAATGAATGGTACTAACTCAATCCAATCACTTCCATTCCATGCTTGAACATGGTATCCTGCGAAGCGTATAATTCCGCCTTTATCCGTTGCATCATCGGATCTTGAAAGAAGTCTGTAATCAAATCGGGGAGCATCAACTTTCACCCACACAGAGATTGCTGCAGGGGATGAAAATCCTTCTATTGGCAAAACAAGTCCTGCTTCCGGTGTGCCGTCAAAGTGCGCTGCATTGCCTATAATTCCTTTTGTAAGCGTTAATCCCTTAGCAGCTTCTAATTCAGTGTTTTGTTTCTCAAAAGTTAAATTCACCATGGGTTTTAATTCGTCCGCACTCACATTGATTAATCCTGTAATAAAAGTGCAGCATAGTGTAAAAACAGAAAACAAGCAAATTTGGTTTTTCATTTTCATCCTCTGCATAAAATTATTAAACTTTAATAACTTTTACTCCTTTTTTTGTTATTTTATCAACAAAAACATTATCTGCATCACTATCGGTAATCAAAATATCAATCATTGTAACGGGACCTACGCGTCCATATGAGAATTTTCCAAGCTTGGATGAATCACACAAAACTATGACTTTGTTGGAATTTTCAAGCAGCCTCCGTTCCCACTTTGCAGAATTCCTATCCAATGTGGTAATTCCACGCTCAATATCAATTGCAGCAGCCCCCATAAAAGCCGATTCCCAATATAGAACATCATATACTTCATCAGAAAGCGATCCATCGGATGCAAGCGCTTCTTTGTTGATTCTTCCTCCGATAAAATCTACTGGTGCAATATCAGAGGAGACCAGATGTGCGGCAATATCTATTGAATTCGTAACAATGCTGTTCATTGAAGGAGCCTTCATCAATACAGCCATTTGATATGTTGTGCTTCCGGAACCTATAAATATTGTGCCGGAATCAGATATAAATGACAGCGCCGCTGCCGCTATTCTCTTTTTCTGGTCAATAAATTCATTCTTTGTTTCTGAATAAGAAGGTCTGGGGATTGATGTTTTTGGCAGAACAGCTCCACCATGGATTCTCACTAACACTCCATCAGATTGAAGTATTTCTAGGTCATTCCGGATGGTATTCAGTCCTGTCCCGAGGGATTTAGCAAGCTTGGAAACAAAAACCGATCCATGCTGTTGTATAGCTTCCGTTATTAATCGGCGTCTTTCAACAGCAATTACTGCATTGCCTGTATGCTGCTTCGATTTCATTTCATAGCTCATCATACAAATTACTTGATTTCACATACTACTAATAACATCTTATAGACAAATTACACCAATGTCAACAATTAATTTATCTATTTTACGTTATTTTGTATATTTTATGTTTTATTTAATTATTTTATTGACAGTTGTTTGGAGTTTATAATTCATTTTTTTCATCACACCAAATTAATATTAGTTAATTTTACATCAAAATTTATTTGCAATACATTTACCATTCACATATAAAAGCCAACAGTAGATATGGCATCCAAATTTAAATACTAGAATTATATATTCATCACATAAGTTGAATTTGGAGCCTATATTCTTATTATAATACTATCTATAAAATGCAGGAATTCTCAGCATAAGCATCTAAATTTATATAAAATCTTAATTTCAGCCGGAGGAAAAATAAATGAGAAGCACACCTATCGGCATCGTTATGATGAACGATGAGCGCCCGCATGTTTGGAGCCTGAATAATGAGGAAAACAAACAGGTTGTAAAAAAATGGGCAGACCTAATTAGACAAAAAATAGTAAATGCAGATGGTTCAAAGATTGAAGTTATAGAAGCATCTGATACGGTAAGAAGCATTCGACACGCACAGCAGCTTGGTGAGGAACTGGTTAGAAAAGGCTGCAAGCAAATAATTATGTGCTATAACGTATGGAATTTTCCATATATGGTTTGGCCTTTTATTAACTGTTTCGGCTCTGATGTTCCAATATTAAGCCTTTCCAACAATAATGGACAGTATCCTGGAAATGTGGGACTTCTTGCAACTGACGGCGCTTTAAGACAAACTGGCAGAAGAACTCATAGAATTGTAGGAGATATAGAAGATCCCAAAACACAAAATGATGTATTTGACTGGATCCGTGCATCCCAAGCGGTTACCACAATAAAGAATGAAGTCTTTGGACTGTATGGCGGACATTCCATGGGAATGGAAACCGGATTCTTCCATCTTACCCCTACTCTTAAGAGTCTTGGATGCACAACATATCAAGTAGACCAGCTGTTATTGGTAAAATATGCAGAGACAATTCCTGATTCCGAAGTAGAAGCAGGATATGAATGGCTGCAAAAAATGCTTGGTGACAGAATACTATTTGACGGTAAAATGCTCACACCTGAATCACTAAAAATGCAGCTGAGAATATATCTGGCAATGGATAAAATTAATAAGGAAGAAGGATTCAATTTCTGCGGTCTTAAAGGTCAGAGAGAATTAACAGAGCATGTAACCTTGGGTGATATTGCCGAAATGATAATGAATGATCCTTATGACTGGAACGGACCGAAGGAACCAATGGTTTGTGCAACAGAGGCAGATGCATATGCAGCTGTTACAATGCAGCTCTTGAAGTATGTCTCCGGCGGATTTCCATGTTTATTTATGGATGTGCGTTTATACCATCCAGAATTGGATATTTGGGATTGGTGCAACTCCGGAAATCATTCAAGCTGGTATGCAGCAAGAAGCTTTGATCCAGCTGAGAATTACAAAAAAATCACATTGCATCCTGCACTCGAATTCTATTTTAAGGCAGGAGGAGCATCTGTGGAATTCAATGCTGCGCCAGGTGAGATGACATTTGCAAGAATGGGACTTTGGAACGAAAAGCCATTCATGGTAATTGTTAGAGGTGATATTATGGATCTTCCCGATGAGCAGCGCAAAGAAATAAATGCACAAACAGACCCAACCTGGCCTCATGTACATGCCAGATTAGACTGCACATTTGAAGATTTCTTAGCTGTATTCCCAGCAAATCACATTCAGGGTGTTGCAGGCAATAAAGTGCGTGCACTAAACTACTTGTGCGAAATATCTGGAATTACCCCCATTATCTTAGGCAAATCGGATGCATCCAGAATTAAACCTATCTGGGAACATATGTAATAAATATATGCAGTAGTAGATTATATAAAGGAGGATCGCATGGGAATTGTTATTGGCTTTATCATTTGGCTCATTGTGAGATATATCCTAACAAGCTTTTACACAATTGACCAAAATGAACGTGCAGTAAAAACAAGTTTTGGACGTGCAGACAGGATTCCAAATTCCAGCACCCTTGACCTGCCTATTGCTGAAAATCTTAGACCGGAGGAGAGAGAACGATACAATTATCCCCAAGTTCGTGTCATTCCGCCTGGAGGTCCATATTTCAAATGGCCATGGGAACGCATTCACAAAGTGACAGTAGCAACACAAACTGTAAACATGGCTTTAGATCTTGAAAATAAAGATGCTAATCATGGTGGTACTATTCTTGAGGCAGTAACAAAAGATCAACTAAATACTGGGCTTACAGGACAAATAAGATATAGAGTTGCAGATAACAATCTCTATGCGTATTTATTCGG
Source organism: Armatimonadota bacterium (assembly GCA_033808695.1). Taxonomy (GTDB): domain Bacteria; phylum Armatimonadota; class UBA5829; order DTJY01; family DTJY01; genus JAPXND01. The sequence goes on along the minus strand of JAPXND010000039.1, from coordinate 12,334 downwards.
TGTTAAACATCCTTTTATACATGTAATGGGGTATTTCGTCTCTATACTTAGAGAAAGAATAGCAAATTATGTTGCCCCAACGGATGATAAATCTTCTGGAAATGATGGACTTGAGCTTAATCTTGTTGCCGGTATTTCCATCAATGACCTCAGAAAAAATTTAAAAGATATTAATGAGCATATGGACAAAGAATGCATGTCATCTGCTGCCAGATATGGCATAACACTTGATGCATCTCTTATAACTGGAATAGATCCACCTGCTGAAGTTGAATCAGCGCTTGCAGCAATTAATACTGCACATAATCAGGTATCATCCGATATCAGCCTTGCGCAGGCAGCTGCAGACCAGAAGATAGTTCAATCTAAGCGTGCCGTTGAGATAGAAACGCTTAAAGCACAAACAGAAATACAGCCGTTGACCCAACTTGCTGCACAGCTTACTGAATTGAAGCAGCATGGTCCTGATTCCATTAGCAACTACATCCGTAATGTAAAATTGGGATTGTATTCTGTAGCGCGACATTTGATTATGGAGGTGAAGAAGTAATGGGATTACTTACAACAACTCTTTTATCATTTGCAGCCTTTTTAATCGGTGTTCCTATATTAAGCGGAATTGCTCGTTTATTCAGTCTATATACAATAGTATATGAGGGAACATGCAAAGTATATACTTTATTTGGCAAAGTGATTGGAGTGCTGGATGACCCGGGATTATATATTCTCCCATCAAGACTCGGATTACGTGCTCTGCTGGTAAACTTCTTTGGCAAATGCTATATGCTTGATATGAGATTAGATCAGACATATTTGAGGAGCCAACCCGTTAACTCTGAAGAAGGCGCGCCAATGGGTATAGGTATATGGTATGAAATGTTCATAAGCGACCCTGTCTCTTACCTGTTTAAAAATGCTGATCCAAGAGGATCATTATCTGCCAATGTAAGCAATGCAACCGTAAGGTCACTAAGCAACATGCCTTTGGAAGAGCTTCTTGAAGACAGGCACACTATGAGTCATGCTGTACGTTCCGAGGTTTCCTCAAAATCAAGGGAATGGGGCTATCAGTTAGGATCTGTTTACATCAGAAAAGTTCATTTTCGTGATGCAGATATGATTAAACAAATAGAGGAAAAAGTTGTAAACAGATTAAGGCAAGTTACATCTGCCATAAAACAGGACGGTGCAAACCAGGTCAGCATAATCACCAGCACGGCAGAAAGAGAAGCTGCTGCTGAGTTCGCCAAGGCAGAAGCAATCCGCCCCATGATTGTTGGTAAAACTCTGGAAGAGATATCAAAAGATCCTGAAATTGCAGATGCTGTATTTCAAATACTAGAAACTCAGAATGTAATCAATAGTAAAGCCAAAGTCACGTTAATTCCACAGAACAAAGAGCTTATTAAAGATTTATATTCCACTCTAAGTATAAATGAGAATAACTGCACGGATTAAATAAAAAAATCGCAGGAGGAATCAATCTCCTGCGATTTTTGTTTCTTTATTTATCACATAAGTTCAAAAGGATTTTCACCCTGATACCACATGGATTTTGGCAGAGGGACGTTTATATCACACACACCAAGCAGCTTAACGGCATCGAACAATACTTTGCCAACCTGTTTAAATGCTACAGCTCCATGGTGAGGGAATCTCTTTCCAATCAAAATATGCCTGTAGAATCTGGCAAAATTAGGAATGGCAAATACACCTATACTTCCAAAACTGTGTGGATCTATATCAAGTATATTCCCTTCGCAAACATAGCTTACTAATTTGCTTTCGGCATTACCCTGCAGCCTAAAGAAAGTTGCAGGAGAAGGCATAAGCTGCCCTTCTATTGTACCTCGTGTTACATCTGGTTCACCGCCGTCCTCCTGAAGTCTATTCATGATATACTGATATTTCAGACCAAAATTTTTCATACAGCGGCTTGGAGTGTTTCCGCAATGAAATCCCATAAAGAGATCTTCAACTTCCGCACCCTTAAGATCTGTATCGGGAGTTATCAGATCTGATGGAACTGTGTTATTGATATCAAGCAGCGTTGCCGGAAAATCACTTGCTAACTGACACATATACTCACTGACTGCACCGTATAAATCAACTTCACATGCAGCCGGTATGCCTTTAGATGCCATTCTGGAATTAACATAGCAGGGCACAAATCCAAAAGCCTTTTGAAAAGCAGGCCAGCACTTATTTGCAAACACGCCATATTGTCTAGATCCAAGATTATTGTTCATAAAACGAGTAAGCGTTAATTCGAATCTTGCGAGTTTTGGTAAAATATCTGGATATTGATTGTTTCCGCATTCAAATTCTTTTGCCATATCTGACGCAATAGCAGCAATCTCAGGATCATTTTCATCCACTGAATTGAATAATACAAAAAGATCCAACTCACTGTTTTCAATAACTTCTATACCTAAATCATACAATGGCTTGATGGGTGCATTGCACGCAAAGAATTCCTGCGGTCTGGGTCCAAATCCAAAGACTTTCAGCGCCCGAATTCCTATCACCACTCTTGCAACTTTTGAGAAATGCAATATCTTTGGTGCAAGCTCATCAGGCAGCCCAACCGGCATTTGCGGAATATAGACAGGGGTGTTTCTTAACCCAAAACTGTATGATGCATTGAGCATTCCACAGTATGCATCTCCCCTTCCGTTCATCAGTAAATCTTTGCTTTCTTCTGATGCTGCACATGCCATAACCGGACCATTAAATTTTTGTGCGAAGATAGACAGCGGACCTTCCGGGCCGAAGTTGCCTAAATATATAACTGCAGCATTAGCGCCTGCATCTTCCGCTTCCTTAAGCGCTGCAATTGCATCATTCTCATTTTCAATTATCGTTTGACATGCATAAACATCAATGCCAATTTTTTTACATGAATCCGCTAATCTTCCCATCCTGCTTCGAGTGAGGTCAATTGGGAAGCAGTCTCTGCTAACTCCAACAATAGCAATCTTTACATCTGGTGAATTCATCATATTTTGCACCTCTTATTTATTATTATATATATTGAGATATATTTTAGTTCTTGCCATGTTCACGGTAATATTTCAGCCCCTCAAGAAGAACTTCCATATTTTCCCAAGGAACACCAGGAGCAATGGAACTTGATCCGCCAAGAAATAGTCCGGTTTTAGGTCCGTTTTCCACCAACCATTTTATCTCTTTTTTAACATCATTCGGTTTGCCCAATGGCAGTGTTCTTGTAACGGAAACCCCGGCAATTATCATCAATTCTTCATTATCTTTTGTGCGCATCTTACAGATTTTTTCATAATCCATACCATCTTCGTATTGAAATCCCTGGAACCCTTTGATTCCTACATCAAGCAGACGCGGAACCATTTCCATCAGATTTCCATCGCAATGCCAAATCATATTAACATCGGTATTCAACATTGGTTCCAATGCTCTTACAAAATGCGGAAACCATATTTTGTCCAGGGATTTGATATCTACTAACGTGCCTCTTGAATCGGCTATGTCATGATCCAATCTGTATAATGGAGGCAGCTTAGCTTCCTTATACGCTCTTGCTGCAGCAGTATTTTGCAATACAGCAAGATCCGCCTGCAGCGAAAAGAATTGCTCCATAACTTCAGGATACAGCGCATATGCGCAGAAATAGTGAACATATCCATAGGTGTAATAATCAATGATGGGAAAAGTGATAAAACCATACCCGGTCTTAAGTATCGTTGGTGCAATTTTTTCCTGTATCATATTTTCGCCATCAATTATCTGCTTAACAACAGCATCTTCATCAAATGATTTTACAGCTAATCTCAATCTTGGAAACACTATTTTTTCCAGATGCTCTATTACAGATTCAGGTGAATTGATTTGTATGCCATCAAGTATAAAATCACTCGCTCCTGTTGTGGAACCATGCTGAGCGCCCTCATATCCACGACTTCCCATGCTTAAAGGATTATCTGGAATATATTGATCTATAAGGCATACACCTATTGCGCGCTGCATGTTTAAATAAACATTTTCGTAGTTCTTTATATACTCTCCCGGTGATGCACCCGCTATCCTTTCAATATGAGAATGCTCCATTACATTGAGAAGCCAGGTTGGAATCCCTTTAACCGGTTTTCGATTTATAGTATCAAGCGCAAGCTGAACATTCTCATGCAATGGACTCATTGCTATCCTCCTATCAATTTGCGATATTCTTCCGCCTGTTTTTTGTATATTTCGTCACTTATCACAATATCTTCAAATGAGCTGCTGCTGACAGGCTGATCAAGGACATTTAATTTTGGATCAAGGCACCATCTATCGTTTCTGTATGCTTCTCTTATTTCTTTATTGCGCATATCAGGTATATCTACAGGCACATTGCCTTCCAATATCGAACGATATGCCATTGTCCCCGGCAGCGTCATATCTAAAGCTTGATAAACATCAATAAGATATTCTTTAGAGTCCTTACCAAGTATGGCATTCAAAAAGAAATGCATAGTGTAAAAATCAGATCCGCCATGTCCGCCGATTGATTTGGAAAGCTCATTTTCAAGCCAGTATTCCGGAGTGTAGCTCTTCACATCGCCCTGACCTTCAATATACACATTAAGATTATTGAATGTTGAACCCCACCTATCCGTTTCCATCATACCTTTGGTACCATATACCGAATACCAAATTGATTCTGGCGCTCGCTTATATCCAGGTGATGGCAGGATTTTTACCGTTGCGCCATTGCTCATTTGGCATACAATAACCGATCCATCAGCTTTTCTGCAGCCATGTTTTCGGTTATTAATATTGGGCGTTTCATAAGCGCTCATTCTCACAGGTCTGGTATCTGTAATTGTTACAAGAGGACCCATTGCATGTGTACAGTAAAATGTGGATGGAGTCCAATTTCGCCAGTGATCACGCTCGCCATATGTAATATGCACCCATATGCTTTCACAATCATGCACATACTCACCTTCGCCATGAAGGAATTCGCCTATGTCGCCTTGCTTATATAATCGCTGCATTTCCATTGTTCCGCGGAAATAGCAGTAATTTTCTGCATAAGCATAAATCTTATTGTTGCGCTCAACGGCTTCTACAAGCTCAACAGCCTCTGCCATATTTTGCACAGCCAATACCTCACTAACAACATGTCTGCCGGAATCCAATAGTTTAACGGCGTATGGTGCATGCTCGGTAGCGTAATTTGCAAGAACAACAGCATCCATATCGTGCTGCATAAACTTGTCAAAATCATTGTAGCATTCTACTTTTGTTCCACACCTTTCAGCAAGTTCCATACAATACTTAAGCTTGGGTTCAAAAAAATCACATACTGCTACAAGATCTGCATCCGGATGTTTTGCCATAACTTCAATCATAGTCTGACCACGTCCACCACCGAAAACGCCAACTTTTACTTTAGCCATTACATTCACTCCTTAATTTTTTATTTCTATTATCAAAGTTTAAAGTTTTGCTGCATTTTTCATACAAATAAAAGATATAGAGCAGTCTTCATCTGCTGGTTTGTAATTTATTTAAGGAATAATCATCATCTGCATAAATGATATATCTTTCGACATCATATTCGCGAACTCCTCTCATCAGCATCAATAGAAAATCACTTTCATATATCAATTTTTCTTGTCCAAACAACTCTAATGCATATTATATAACATCAGTGTTTAGGTTAGCAGCAATATTGAGATTATAATACATATTTTTACAATATATTATATTGAACATATGCTTTTTATCTGGGTTTTTCTTTAATATTTTTGGCAAACATGCATTAATAAACATTATTCACAATCTTATATTAGGATTTAAACTACTTTTATGATATTATATAAAAACCTGCCGCAATATGCAGAATAATCTACAAATATGGGGTGGAAAATGCGATTTATAACAGTATCAATGATTTTGACCGGAACGCTGATAGCAGTTAATCAATCTGCTGCCGGTAAGATTATATACTTTGATGAGATTTTTCCGCAGACTTCAGCCAAATTTAATGCAGAACTAAAGAATGAGCTTATAACTAAAGGTTATAAGTTAAACGAAGTAAGCGGAACACAAATTTCCAAAGAGTTAGATTCTATAAAAGATTCAGGAAACATACTAGTTATGTCTGATTCCAGATATCTGCCAGTAGATGCAAAAAGCAGCCTCATTTCATTCCTAAAAAAGAAAAATCATCTTATAGCTATATCCGGGCCATCATTTTCCAGGATTGTTATACCAAAAGACGGAAAGTGGCTATCTAAGGAAGAGTTCGTGAACTCATTGATTGAAATACCTGGTGAAAGCATTCTGAATTTTGGTGACCATGATCCATCCAAATGGGATAGAAATGTTGGCATTAAGCAATCTTCATTCGATTTAAAAATTGAACCCTCTGGAAGAACTGATATCCCAGATGCACTGCATGTTAAAATAGATAAACTTGATAAATGGGATATGATATTAGGTTCAAAAATCAATTTGAATTTTCCAAAAGGTACAGAGGCAACAGCATTTTGGGCAAAAGGCAGACCTGACACCCCTGAACTTGCTTTTGAATGGCGCGAAAAAGACAATTCACGCTGGATGGCATCTGTGGAGTTGACAACCGAATGGAAGAGATATGTTCTTCTACCCGAGGATTTCCGGTTTTGGCCAGATAATCCGCCTGCAGGACGCGGTGGACCGGATGATAAATTCAATCCTGCAAATGCACTTCATTGCTCTATTGGACTATCAGAAGGGATTACTAAACAAAAAACAGGAGTCGCTCATGAATATTGGATATCTGATGTAAGAGGCATTGCAAACGAAATCAGAAAATATGACCTAAATCAGCCTATAATTGAAACATTGAGCCCTCATTATAAAACCTATGAGTCTGAAATCAAGAGTTTCAAAGACATAGGTACCGGGCGAATGACTGCTGCAGATACTACGATTGTTTCCCCGATACCAAGAGCTCGCGGTCTTGGCATGGATGCTTTACGTAAATGGCGATTTATTCCAGTTGCAGAAGGATATGAAGACACCACAACAAAACGCGGAATTGCAGCGCATTTAATGCTTCACAACACTGATGATTTTGCAGGCTCTATAATGGGATACACCGGTTTTAGTCAGGAGTATCTAAATGAAAATGGAAAAGTAGTTCTGCCTTTAATAATTAAAATGATTGATCGAATCAACAAAGGTCTTTTCCTTGCAAATGCCGGAACCGAACACTTTGCATACACAGATGATGAAAAAATAAAATATGGCGCGCATATCATTAATCTAAGCGATAAGAATGATAAGATTCAATTTGAGATTATAATTACAGACAGAAAGAATCCATATAGATTTAGAAACAAGCCAATCGATTTACCATCAAACAATTTGAACTCACCAGTAAAAGTTAGTTTAGAACATCCAATGCAGCTTCTTCCAGGAAACTATCTTATAAAATCCAGACTTATAAAAGATGGAAAGGCAATAGATGAAATAGACCATTCTTTTAATGTGATAAGCTACAAGCCTGTAACTGACCGCAATACAGTATTAACAAAGGGAAATGATTTCTACCTTAATGAAAAAAAATGGTACCCGTTGGGAATTAATTATTGGCCAAGCACTGCAAATGGCACAGAAGACGGCGAAGAATCACTCTTCTTCCTTCAACCTGAACGATATGATCCTGACCTTATAGAACGAGAGTTGAGCATAATAGAAAGCCTTGATATGAATACTGTCAGTATTGTTATATATAATGAAGCGCAGTGCAGAAGCTTGATGGATTTTATGGAAAGAGCCAAACAGCACAAGCTAAAAGTGCATCTATATGTGCCAGGTTTATTCCCTGTAAGCCATGATTTTCAACTTGCAGAAAAACTGATAAAGGCTGCACATTTGCCAGAAACAGAATCACTCTTTTCCTATGACTTGGGATGGGAAGTTCACCTTGGGTATTATAAAGACCGCATAAAGTTTGATAAAGATTGGCAAAACTGGGTTATTGACCGCTATGGCAGTATTGAATCTGCAGCTGCCGATTGGGGTTATAAGCCAGAAACAGTGAACGATGTTATAACCGGTCCAAAAGATGAACAATTGACTACAGATGGAGAATGGCGCACATATGTAGCAGCCTATAGAAGATTCATGGACGACCATATAAGTAAAGGCTATCAGCAGGTTCGAGATTTTATACGTTCTTTGGACAGCAAACACTTGATGGGTGCACGCAGCGGATGGGCAGGACAAGGGTCTATGTGGGCGGTACCCGGGTTTCCATTTGATCTGCTTAGCGGTGCAAAGCATCTGGACTATACATCCCCTGAAGGATACGCTGTAGGCGGAGACAACATTACATTCCTGGAAGGCGGATTTGATAATGCATATTGCTTGTATGTCAGCAATAACAAACCTATATGCTGGGTAGAATATGCTTCCGGCACTTGGGGATTCAACATCTATGAATATAAAGATTATGATGATGAAACAACTCAAAAACAAATTGAATACTATAGAAACCTTTTGAAAATGACCTATGATACTTTTGCTAATGGGTCTCTTGGATGGTGGTATCCGGCGGGAACACGACTTGGTGAAGAGAGCGATCTTGGTTTAATCAAACCGGATGGGCGGATAAGACCGGCAGCGAAAGAGATAACCAAAGCTGTAAAATGGTTCCATAGAGATGCAGATATTCCGGCGCCGAATCACTATATAACAATTAACAGAGATAAGTATGTAACAGGTTATGCCGGTATAAGAGCAGAACATGTTAAGCAATATGTAGATGCATTCCGTGAGGGTAAAATTCCAGGTATAAGGACAGAAGGAACCGGAACAACCTCAATCAACACACCGTTGATTGCAATTGGCGATAATGCATATAACGGCAATAATCCGCCGAAATACCTAAATGCGGAATTTAACTGGATAAAAATCAACGGAAAAACAATTAAAGAGAACAGTGAAATCAAGGTCAATAAAGATTCCCCAATAATCATAGAAGCATCCGTGGGAAATACAGCAGAAGCCAAGTGGATATCATCTGCTGCCAAAGAAGATGGCACTGTCCATATGATAATTGAATCCAACTCAGACAGAGTTACTATACCTATAACTAAAGATACCGAATTCCTTAAAGATGCACATATCGCAGAATTTAAGCTCTCAGATAAACTCAATGCCTCAGCAGATTATGTGTTTCGTATGACTGCACTGAATCGAATGGATTTTGGCGAAGTGTTAAGGGTAACTGTAATACCTGAATAAGGGACTAAATGAAAAAGAAGGCAGAGATATACTCTGCCTTATCTTTTTTATATTTACTTGGCAGCTTTTGCCATTGCTGCAATATGATCTGGTGTAGTTCCACAGCAGCCACCGATAATATTAGCTCCGGCAGCAATCAATTCTTTTACTCTGGATGCCATATCCTCAGGTGTTTCTTTAAAAACTGTTTTTCCATCTTCAAATACCGGCATACCTGCATTTGCATGAATAAGGATAGGTGTATCCGGCATTACAGCCCTCATCTGCTTTGTAATTTCTATCATGCCGGCAATTCCATTTCCGCAATTAGCGCCTATAACATCAGCCCCAGCAGCAACTGCCTCTTCTGCGGCTCTTTCCGGTGCAACTCCCATCATTGTGCGAAATCCTCTTGCACCCATTTCAAATGTGAAAGTGCATATTATCGGAAGATCGGTATTTTCTTTTGCAGCCTTTATCGCTTGTACGGCTTCTGCTACAGAAGACATAGTTTCAATGCAGATTGCATCGGCTCCACCATCTTTTAATGCAGCAATCTGTTCTTTAAATGCATTATAAAGATTCTGCTCGGTAACAAATCCGCCTTCATCTTCAACTATCTGTCCTGTAGGTCCTACGGAAGCTGCAACATAACCTTTGTTGCCCATTGCTTCCTTTGCGAGTTTTGCTGCTGCTATATTATACTCCTCTACCTTATCTGCAAGACCGAATTCTTTGAGTTTATAAGATGTGCCGCCAAATGAATTAGTTTCTACTATATCACTTCCGGAAGCAATGTATGCCTCTGCAATGCTCTTAACAGCATCTGGATGCAATACTGTCCATGATTCCGGACATTCACCCGGTTTAAGTCCTTTATCCTGAAGGAATGTGCCCATGGCTCCATCGGAGATTAAAATCTCGCCATCTTTTATTCTGTCTAATAAACTTTTCAAATCAAACCTCCTGAATTATTCATTCTTTGTTGTTTAATATCAGCCACATATAGAAACAGTTTCATATCTGTATGTGGTGCATTATCTTACACTTTTGACCACTTTTAGGCCTAAAATATTAAATATTCTGATATAATAATATCATTACAATTTTTAATAAGATGCTTTTGTAATTTAATGCTAATTGGTAAAATCATATTATACAACATATAGAAATAGAATAACAAATATTTCATTCGGTAGAATAAAATCTTGATTATGTTGATTCTATCTGAATTGCAGCTTATAATTGGTTAAAATTGTATGAGGTGATTAATTATGTCTATCCCAGTTATATTAGACACAGATATCGGAACTGATATTGATGATACATGGGCTCTTGCATTTCTTTTAAACTCCCCGGAACTTGATCTTAAACTTGTTTCCTGCGCAACAATGAATACTGTTGAGCGTGCAAAAATTGTTGCTAAAATGCTGGAAATTGCAAAACGCACTGATATTCCAATTGCAATTGGCAAATGCGATGATGAATTGCCGACAAATCAATCACCATGGGTGGCAGATTATTCACTATCAGACTATCCCGGCGCAATATATGATGATACACCGAAAGCCATATATGATATCGTATCATCATCTGCTGAACAAGTTGTAATAATTGGCATCGGCCCTTTACCTAATATTGCGGAAACGCTTAATCGTTATCCGTCAGTAGTGTCAAACGCACGTTTTGTAGGGATGCATGGATCCGTATATAAAGGATATAATGGCAGTAATGTCGTAAATGCAGAATACAATGTTGCTAAAGATATAAAATCTGCACAAACTGTTTTCACTGCTCCTTGGGATATTACTTTTACTCCACTTGATACATGCGGAATAGTTAAACTGGATGGCAGCAGGTATGAACGGATAAAGAATTCTGATATTCCACTAACTAAGGCTGTTATTGAAAACTACGATATTTGGCTTAAAGATAGATCTGATGAAGGAAGAACCTCCACTCTATATGATACAGTTGCAGTCTATTTGGCATTTGATGAAAAATATCTGCAGATAAATGATATAAACCTGTCAATAACTGATTCTGGCTTGACAGCGCCTGATAAGAATGGTAAAAATGTAAGGTGTGCAGTTGAATGGCATGATATGGAATCATTCAAGGATTTGCTGACAGATCGATTAACTTAAACCTGAGTTATTAAATACGCACGGAGTTTTATATGTTTCAAAAACAAAATCCTGCTGTAAGTGAAACAGATAGTCTAAATAAAAGCAAGTCAAATCATAAGAACGGAATTACATTAAGATCTGTAATCATTGGATTAATAATATCCATTTGCCATACATGCTGGCTTGTTTATGAAGAAACTACGCTTTCTCATCTTGGACAGTCATTCAGTTCAATGATGCTAGTGCAGAGTGTAATAGGCATTCTGTTTCTTTTAATGATATCTAATTCCATATTCAAACGAATATTGCCGCAATTTGTGCTTTCACCCGTAGAAATGATGGTGATATTCATCATGTCTACTATTTCTGCAATAACATCAGGATTTGACCTTATACAAAACCTCTTTCCTGTATTGATGTGGCCATTTTATATGGGCGCACCATCACAGGGATTTAGTAAATACCTTCAGTATGTTCCAAGTTATTTCTGTCCAAAGGATCCTGATATCATAAAAAGCTTCTTCCTTGGGACTCACAGGTTTTGGGGGTTTTTTGAACCGCAAATCTTTAAAGCTTGGTTAATCCCCATATTGTTCTGGATAGTATTTTTCATTCTGCTTGCATTTACAATGTATTGCCTGAATTCCATGCTCAGACGCCAATGGTTAGATAGAGAACGCCTTACAATGCCAATTGTTGAGCTTCCAATGATGATGGCAAAAGGGAACACAATTGGCTCAATAATGAAAAACCCTCTATTCGTTACCGGATTCTCATTTGCAGCGGCAATCTTATCTCTTAACTGCCTGTCATGCTTATATCCATCAATACCAGGAGTTCAGCTTAACTTATTCAATATTGGAAGAGCAGTTTTCACTAATCCGCCGTTCAATGGAATGAATCCTATTTGGATAACTTGGCAGCCTTTTACCATAGGATTATGCTATCTTATGCCGTTGGAT
>JAPXND010000038.1:10379-19975 GCA_033808695.1 Armatimonadota bacterium | reverse complement strand
CCATCCTTATTCTGCTAAATGCATTAATAACCGGTTCTTCTTCACCTGGATTAGTGCTTCCTGCCACTATTACATGATCAGAGGAATTCAATTCTAATTCAGTCCGCAATACATTAACAGCGCTGCTGATAAGCTGGCTTCCTTCCTGATCGAATTTAGTGTTTCCAAACACATGCACTGCATCTTTATTAGCGCCCATTGTGCGAATGCGGTCTGCATCCAGTTCTGATTGCATTGCGCAATAGTCGATGTTAGAGGTAGCCCAGCCAAACAGCCATCTCCAATATTTTGAACGATTCATGCTCCTGTCAGATATTCTGCCGTTCACCATGATTGTAGGAACGCCCATTTTCTTTGCCGTAGATAGAAAATTAGGCCATATCTCTGTTTCAACTACCACAAATACATCAGGCTTTACAACAGTTAATGCACGCTTAACAATGAATGAATAATCTATAGGGAAGAACGCAAATACATCTGCATGTTTTGCAGATCTCCGCGCAACTGCATTTCCGGTTTGAGTAATAGTTGTAACGAATATGATGGCATCAGGAAGCAGCCTTCTCAGCTCCTCCTGAATAGGCAATGAAGCAATCACTTCACCAACAGATGCCGAGTGTATCCATACAAGCTTGCGCCCGGGTTCTCTCACAGGAAGTGAATCATATATGCCTAAATTTTCTTTCCACGAAAGATTAGCCTTATGGGTTACAAATATACGCCATAGGTAATAGAAAAACGCTCCAGGCAATGCAAGTATCAGCAACAAATTATATAAAAAGGATGACAATTAACACTCACCTTCTCCAACTATGGACTTTGCTTCTTTCTGTGCATCCTGCATAGCTAGTTTTAAGTTAAGTTTAACCGCAGCAAACTCTGATTCAGAATCATTTACAGGTGGATTAACAGGCTTGCCAAAAACCAAGGCGCATTTTCCAAACGGTAAAGGAATAGCATTTTTATCCCAAGATTTTGCTATTTTCCTACTGCTCATCCCCACACCCAAAGGGATTATAGGTGCATTTGAACGATATGACATGAACACCGCACCATCCTGAATTTCATGAATAGGTCCGCGTGGTCCATCAGGAGTTATTACAAGAACTTCGCCTTCAGATAACTTCTTGCAGGCAGCCAGTGCAGCCTTTATTGCACCTCTCGATGTTGAGCCTCTTACAGTTTGATAACCGAATCTTTCAGCTATCTGCGCTAATAATTCGCCATCTTTGGATAATGATATCATCGCCCAATATCCATTATTCCTGCAGTAAAATGTCGGAAAAAATATACGTCCATGCCATATAGAAAGTATTACACCCTTTTTTTCTGAACAATATTCATCAAAATGTTCATTGCCAACTATAATGAATTTTGTTGTTCTGCTAATGATCTGTATTACCAACCATGCAAGAAATGAACCTATCTTGAACATTATTTCCTGCTTGTTAATCTTCATTATTAACCTTTTTTATCAATTATACAACATGCGATTGATTATCTCTGCTTTGTTTATTGTATAACTTATAGTATAGTCCTTTCAAGTCAAGCAGTTCTTGATGGGTGCCCGATTCAACAATCCTTCCATCTTCTACAGCAATTATTTTATCTGCATTTACTATTGTAGACAGCCTGTGTGCAATAACAATAGTCGTTCTGTTATTCATGAGCTTTTCAAGTGCATCCTGAACTATTGACTCTGATGTCATATCCAGTGATGATGTTGCCTCATCCAAAATCAGAAGTCTGGGGTTTTTGAGAAGTGCACGAGCTATAGCAATCCGCTGACGCTCACCGCCGGACAATCTTGTACCGCGCTCACCAACGAGCGTATTGTACCCATCCGGAAGCTCAGATATAAATTCATGTGCATTTGCAGATTTTGCGGCTTCAACTATCTCTTCATAAGAGGCATCCATATTCCCATATGCTATGTTTTCCCTCACGCTTGTGCTAAAAAGCATTGTCTCCTGCGGAACAATTGCTATCTCTTTCCTTAGTGACTTTGTAGTTACATCTCTTACATCATATCCGTCTATAAGTATTGCACCGCTTGTTACATCATAAAATCTGGGTATAAGATTTGCAACTGTAGATTTCCCAGCGCCGCTGGGTCCCACTAGTGCTATCTGCTGACCCGGTTCTGCAATAAAAGATATATCCTCTAATACAGGCAGATTATTGCTATACGCAAAAGATACATTTTTAAACTCTATATAACCATTTATGTTTGGCAGCTCTACAGCATTTGCAGCATCCTTCACATCTGGTTCTTCATCAAGAACCTCAAATATCCTCTGAGCTCCTGCCATAGTTTGATGATATGTCAAATTAATCCGCGATATTTCTTTGGCAGAATTGCCAATCATTTGCAGCGCTAAAAGAAATGCTGTAAGGGCGCCAATGGTAAATGCATCCTTTGCAACATCCGCAGTATTGTCAACAACCATGGTGCCGCCAAACCAGAATACTAATGCAATACTCCCAACGCTAATCAAATCGACTGTTGGCGTCATAGTGGCGCTTCGCTTTACAAATCTCATCGCTGTTTTAAATGTTCTTTCATTCTCTGCAGCAAATTTTTTAACCTCATAATCTTCCATGCCAAACGATTTCACTACCCTCATGGCTGATAGTATTTCTTGAACGATTGCAGCTAAATCCGCAAGTTTTATCTGAAGCTGGACGGTGAGTTTTTTGGATCCTCGCCCAATGGTTGCTATTGTATGTGCCACTAAAGGAAGAAATATCATAGAGACTAATGCAAGCTTCCAGTTCATTCTGAAAATCTGAACTGATAATACTATCAGCATAACTGGAGCAGAAACAAAGTGAATTATTTGGCTGGCAGATCCTTGAATCAATCCTATGTCATTGATCATTCGAGACATAAGATGTCCCACTTTTGTATGCTCATAATAGCTTAGAGATAAGTTTTGCAGGTGAGTATAGAATTCGTTGCGGAATCGTATTGCGATTCTTTGCGTTGCGGATTGAATGAGATAGGTTTGTCCAAATGATAGTATCCATTTTATTACATGAACTCCTATTATCAACAGTGCAGTTTTTCCAAGCCTTGCATTATCATGCAGATCTGCGGCATTCACAATATCACGGATAAGCGCTACAAACCACGCCTGAATTATCGCAATCCCTAAAATGCATAGCAATCCGCCTAACAGCAGCTTCCAATATGGAGTATAGTATGAAAGAAGTCTTCTTACAGGAGATAATTTTACTTCTTTATTAGCTTTTGTTTCACTCATATAGAATTTACCTGTTATTCTTATTATTCTAATCCATCAGCATATCAACACAAAGAGCTGCTGTTTTATCAATTGCGCCTGCTGCACCCAAACAATTCTTAACTTCCTGCAAATCGTCAACCATTGTCTGTCGGCTTTTATTATCGCATATAAGCGGAAGTATTGAATCAACCAAATTTTTCGCAGTCATTTCATCTTGTATAAGCTCTGGACAAATTTCTCTATCCAAAATTATATTAGGCATGCCAATAAATTTAATATTCTTCTTCCTAACAAAATACTCAATCTTTGCCAGCATATTTACTTTATACACAATAATCATTGGACAGCCAAGAATAGCAGCTTCTAATGTAGCAGTGCCTGATGTAACAATAGCCGCACGTGAACGACCCAATACATCAGCAGTTAAACCGGGCAGCATATATATATGCAAGGGCGGATATCCTGCAAAAGCTAATTTCACACAATGCTCATTTACCAATGAAACGTTGTTAATACCGAATGCTTTCTTAAGCATTCCACAAACCATATCTATCGAAACAGATGATGCTATGGGCGCTGCAAATTGAAGATTATGCAGTTGGTTTTGCAGCAATTTTGCTGTTTTTGCCATTATAGGCAGATGTCGAGACACCTCGTGGTATCGGCTGCCGGGCAGCAATGCAATTAGCTCTCTGCCGTAATCGATTCCAAACCTATCATAGAATTCTTCATCAGCAAGCGATGGTTTGGTAATATCAAGCAGCGGATGACCAAAAAAATGAGCTTCTATTCCTTGTTTTTCCAGATTTTCCACTGTCCATGGAAATGGCGCAACAACCTTATCAACTAACCCAGATAAGCTCTTGTAATCAGCATTGCGTTTCCATGAACCCGGCGGAAAATAATACAGGGTTTTTGGACGAGGACTTAAGACTTTACAAAGTCTAACATTAAATGCACCAAAATCAATTGGTATTAACAAATCAATTGGATTTTTATTAATATAAGATTTAAATTTGCTTCTAATGTAAAAAAGCTTTGGAATTATTTTAAGAGCTTCATTTATGCCTATGGCGCTCCATGCCGAACTATCTTCCATAATCTCAACACCAGCATTAAGCATGTGCTTTCCGCCAATGCCGATTATCCTGATATCCGGCAGAAGTTTTTTTAGTCTGTTTGCAAGATGTGCGCCTTGCAAATCACCGGAAGCTTCTCCGGCTATTATCATAACCCGCACAGATTTAGCTGTCATTATCCTCTGTGTTCCAACTGTCTTCCGGCGTATCCTGATTTGATATTTTTGATAAATTCCAACAAATAATCTCTTTCAGGACTTGGTTCAATATCATTTTCTATGGCGTTTATCGCTTGAGATAAATTCATGTTCATCCGGTAGATATATTTGTATGCCTGCTTAATATCAGATCTAATCTTTGCAGATATGCCATTTCGTCTCAATCCTACAACATTAAGATCATAAACCTTCATTGGTCTGCCATCTGCTATCATAAAAGGAGGTACATCCTGCACAACTTTTGAATAGCCGCCCAGCATTGCCAGCATTCCAATTCTAACAAATTGGTGCACTCCCACCATTCCGCCGAACACTGCTTTATCTTCAACTGTTACATGACCGCTGATGCCAACCATATTTGCCATAGTTATACCATTGCCAATTGAACAGTTATGACCAATATGACAGTATGCCATCAGCATGTTGTCATTGCCAATTTTTGTTACATTTTCTGCTCCTGCTGCTCGGTGGATGGTAACATACTCACGAATGATGTTTCTATCACCTATGTGAAGATAACTCCGCTCTCCTTTAAACTTATTATCTTGTGGTTTTCCACCAAGTACAACACCGGGAGATATTTGACACTCTTTACCAATTTTAGTATAAGATCCTACAGTTATATGCGATTCTAATACGGTATTGTCGCCAAATTCCGTATTATCTGCAATAATACAGAACGGACCTATCTTTACATTATTACCAAGCTTTGCATTTTTATGTACTATAGCAGTTCTGTGTACTAAAGCCTCATCAAATGCTATATAACCAGCTTCATCCGAATCAATTACTTGTGTGTTTAATGAGCTCATTTATGCCTCCACAGAATTTGAATTTCTGTCAACAAGAGCAAATATGAATTCGGCTTCTGCAGCTACTTCTCCATCTACTCTGCCTATAACTTTAACCTTGCCAATTTTACCGCGATTTTTAAGCAATATAACTTCTGTTATTAATGTATCGCCGGGAAATATAGGTTTGCGGAAACGCACTTTATCCATTCCACCAAAGTATGCCAGTTTCCCTTCATTCCCACTCATGCTTAATAACAAAACTCCGCCAACCTGTGCCATAGCTTCCATTACAAGCACACCGGGCATTACCGCATGACCAGGAAAGTGTCCTTCAAAAAATTCTTCATTTATGGTTACATTTTTTAATCCAACCGCTCTTTTGCCTGGTTCCAATTCCAATATCCTATCAACAAGCAAAAATGGATATCTATGCGGAAGTATTGCCCTTATTTCTTCTATATCCAGCATTTATATCAGCCTCCTTACATCCAATTAGCCGAAATTTCGGCTGCCAATTTTATGTTTATGCTGTGACCTGTTCTAAGTCCAAATATGTTAGCTTGAATACGACCGCCTGATAATGACATATCACCGATAATATCCAATAATTTATGCCTCACTGGTTCATCTCTAAAGCGCAATTCGGTAGAGTATCTGTCTTCATATGCAACAACTACATTACTCTTATTTCCGCCTTTTCCAAGGCCTTGAGATAAAATATAGTCAATTTCCTGAGATGTACAGAAAGTTCTTGCAGGCGCAATTTCTTTTCGGTATGTATTCGGATCTATACAGAAATTTACACCCTGATCACCCAGCAAAGGATGATTATATGACATCAATACATTTATATTATAACAATTAGATGGAGACGCAGATAAACATTTATCGCCTTTTATCTTCCATATCATGCTGCTTGCTTTGCATATCCTTGCGGGAGCATCTTGAGATTCTATGCCAGCTGCATCTATCATTTGAACAAACGGAAGTGCACTTCCATCTAATATTGGTATTTCACTTGCAGTCAATTCAATAAGCGCATTATCAATATTCATGCCGGCAAGCGCTGATAATATATGCTCTACCGTGTGTATCTCCACATTGCCGCATGATAAACTCGTGCCGCGAAGTGTATCAGAGACATTGTTTACATTAGCTTTGATGTATTTATTAGATATGAAAAAAATAATGCCGGTATCAATATCTGCAGGATTCAGTGTTAACCTGCATTCCTTACCGGTGTGTAACCCATTGCCAGAAATTGATATGCTGTCGCTAATTGTTTGTTGATTGAAGTTCAATTATCTCTGTCTTCCAGTTCCTTTATGCGATGCTCCAAATCCTTTATTGTGCGAAGCAGCGATGGAAGCTTTTTCTGTGCTGCATGGAGCTTCATCTGCTCCTTGTGCGGACGTGCAGGATAACCGGATACAAATGAGCCTGCTTCTATATTGCCAATTACGCCGGCTCTTCCACAAAGAATGGCATCATCACCTATCACAACATGATCTATCACGCCAGCCTGCCCTGTAAGCATTACTCTATTACCAATATTTACGCTGCCGGATATTCCCACCTGCGCAACTATAATACAATCTTCGCCTATAACTACATTATGGGCAATATGCACCAAATTATCTATTTTGGTACCTCGGCCAATTTGCGTTTTGCCGGTTCTGGCTCTGTCAATTGTTACATTGGCACCAATTTCTACGTCATCACCTATTATAACCTTACCTATCTGGGGGATTTTATAGTGCTTGTTTGCAATTCTTGTGTATCCAAATCCATCTGCACCAATTACCGTTCCGCTGTGTATAATAACATTGTTCTTTATGGTAACTGAATCATATATGGCTACAAATGGATGAATTATTGAATTATCTCCAATCTCAACATCTTCTCCTATATATGTATGTGGATGTATCCAAACATTGCTGCCAATAATGGTGTTAGAACCGATATATGCACCATATCCAATCGATGGATTGTTACCTATCTGAACATTTTCGCCAATAAACGAATTTGGATTTATACCATTTTGCTTGAACCTTTTGGGAACGAAAACTTCAAGGGCTTTTGCAAATGCATATCTGGGATTGCTGCAATTAATCCTGGGTAAATTGATGGGAGGCAAAGATGGAAGCGTTATTATGGCAGAGGCTTTGCTTTCTACAGCAGCATCAAGCAATTTCTGTGATTCTGCAAATACAACATCACCTTCTACTGCATCTTGAATATCTGCAATTCCGGTTATGATTGTAGAGTTATTCCCTATCACTTCTCCATCAATCAATTCAGCTAATTTTTGTAAAGTAATCTGCATCCTTATCCTGGAGTGTATCTTTTATTTAGAATAAACCAAATACACCCTTTCTATTTAAATACATTCAAATAATTGCTTGCTTCAGTTATTGTTTTCGCTTCGACTTTATTATAATCCGAAAAGCCGCTGTAATCAGGTATAGCAGCTGCTGCTGTGTTCTGATTTGCAGATGGCTGTGTTAATCTATTGATAGTCTGAATTATTGCTGCATTGTTATACGTATTAACTTTTATAACTGTTTCAGGACGTACAACGGGTATGTTGCTGACAATAACTGGCTTTTCCTGCTGTTTAGATTCTAATACTAATTTGTTATACTCCTCTTGTGCAGCAGCCAGCTCATCTTTAATTTCAGATAACCTGGCTTCGTATATAGGCTTTTCTAACAATTTGGCAGACTTCAGCCTGTATTCAAGAAGTTCTATTCTTAGTTTTAAATTCACCAATTCTGTTGGCTCAGGATATTCAAGTACATATGATGGATCAGGAATAAATGGCAGCTTGCTGCCATTCAATTGGCTCTTTTTAAATTTTGATACTGGTCTTGGAACAACTATCAGATCTGATTTCTCAGATCGTTCATCCTCCCATTTGCGAATTTTTTCCATAAACAACTGCTCAGATCTATAGTTCTGATTATCCTCAGCAGTTATCTGATTTTTCCTGTGAGATGCGTTCGGTATTAAAAACGCATCTCTTTTTTTATTCAATTCAAGCTTGTTTATCAACCCAACATTTGCAGATTTTTTAGTTTCGATGATTTTAACCTCTGGCGGATCTACCCATGCTGTTTTTGGCTGGCTGCAGCCAGATATTACTATTGCTGCCACTACAGCAATTACAGATACACCAAAGGATTTCATTTTTGCTTCTACTTTGCCAATCGTTTTGTTACTTCATCGGTGATATCTACTGATGAATATACAATGAGAATGGCATCTCCTGCTGTTTTATTGAAAACTATTGACAACCCTTTTTCTTTAGCCACTGCTTCAACAGCTTTGTTGATATCGGCTTTTACTTCATTGGATAAGTCTATGTTTGCTTTCTCTATATCTTCAGAATACTTCGCGGCGCTGTCTTTTAGCTCCTGATCTGATGCTATATAAAGATCTCTAAGAGTCTGTAATCTGGCTTTATCTGCATCATTTGCGTCTTTTTTCTGTTCTAATGCCTGCAATTCCTGATCTTTTGTCTTAGACGCATTCTGCAGCTCAGTTATCCTTGCATTGTCTGCGTCAGTTTTATCTGCCTTAGCAGTCAAATCTGCAAGCTGATTGAATTCATCAGCTGTTAGAAGTCTGTTTGCCTGTCTAAGTTCAATTCTCTGTCTTATTTGAGCAACCATTGCCTGGAGTTTTGCTTCGTTATCCTTCTTCCTAGGCGCTTCATTAAACACTGCTTCCATATCAACACTTCCAAATACTGCAGGTGATGCAATTGCATATGTGTTCACTACAAATGCTGATAATACTAACAAACCCAAAACTAACGTAATCTTTTTCATTTTCAATAACATTATTTAACCCCTTTCGATAAAGGTATAATCTGTTTGTAAGATTTACTTAAATTTATCGTTTGATTATACCAGATGACACTTCTTTGAGCAAGCTGACACTCTCTGGATGTTATCCTAAAATACATGTCCTATACTAAAATGAGCTCTCGATCCTTCGTCTCCAAATCCATAATCTAATCTTAACGGACCTATTGGAGTTGCTACTCTTATGCCAAGACCATAACCAAGACTTGGAGAGAATCCATCATGCTGCGGCATCTCTTCTAGTATTTTCTTGAATGGATCATTTACCAGACTGGGATCATTTGGATTTCTATGTATGTTTCTTGCACCCCATGCATCACCGTAATCTGCAAACAAAACACCTATCAAACTTGTTCCCATAGGAACTCTAAATTCCGCACTTCCCAGC
>JAPXND010000038.1:0-10369 GCA_033808695.1 Armatimonadota bacterium | reverse complement strand
TTCCTCGTAACCGCGCAAACTCTCTGCTCCGCCAAGGAAGTATTGTTCAAAAAAGGGTACATTTCCAGATAAGCTTCCACCCATAAACCGCAAGGCTATTACTTTGCGATTTTTAGGCATTATATTGTCTTTTTCTTTATTAACTTTAGGTCTTTTACTAAAATACATTCTTAAATCAGTGCTGTATTTTGCAAAGATCTTGTTGCCATCAAGTCCATTTATTATACCCGGTTCGTTAAAGCTGGCATTTCCAACTTCTACTGCATATGATGTAAACATACCTGACGTTGGTTCTATTTCAGAATCTCTGGTAGTCTTTGTATATCTTCCGGTTCCGCTGGTTATGGTTCCATTAGATGACAAAACCTTGGATGACTGAAGCTTACTGTTTATCGACTCCGTTCTGAAGGTAAATGCTCCTTTAGATGAATAATTAAACGGTCTTGTAAGTGTAGCGCTGCCGCCTTTTCTTCGTTCGTCATAACTATCGCTCTTCCCATCGGTATTAAGCACATCGTTGGCAAATCTGTATATTAATTTATTGTATAAGTTGACATTCAGCGATGTATGCTTTTTATCCAGCCACGGCTCATAATAACCCAGCTCATAGCTTGCTCCACGCTCTCCGCTCTGTTCCCACATAGCATTTACAGACTGCCCGGTACCGCGGAAGTTGCCTTCAGTTATCTTTGCCTGACCCACTAACTTTTGCTTCGAACCATATCCAATACCTATTGATATTTCACCGGTTTTCTTTTCTTTAACCGGCAATGTTATTATAATCTTGCTTAGGTCAGTGCCTGGCGCCAGCTTATATGGTTCAGCATTCTCTCTGTCAAACAGCTCAAGGTCATATATTCTGCGAATATCACTAAAAAGTATATTCCTGTTAAATACATCACCTTTCTTCATTTGCATTTCTCGCATTATTACGTATGTCTTAGTCTTTTTGTTTCCTGTAATCTTAATATCTTCTATTCTTACTTCAAGTATTGGTAAACTAAGCACTCCAGTATTAGGATCTATGCCTACTTCTTCGGTTATATATGCTATATATCCCGCATCATCATATATTTTTTCTATTGCAGGTATATCTATATCCATCAATGTTTTAACATTCAATACAGTTCCGGCTGTTGTACGTATTAATTCCATTATTTTATCAGTTGGAAAAATTGTATTGCCCGATATTTTGATCTCGTTTACAACAGGATTCTCTACCAAATTGAACACAACTCTTAATCCTGTTTCCATATTTTCTGTGCCAATTACAACTCTCTCAAAATAGCCCATATTTTCAATAGCTCTTTGGGATTCCTGAAGCGTCTGTTCAGAAAATGGAGATCCTACCTTGAGTGTAATTACCGACATTATTGCTTCTGTGGTAATATTGTTATTGCCGGTTATTTTTATCTCCATAACCTGCTTGTCCTGAGCCATAGCCAGACTGCACAGCAATGTAAACACTATCACAGTTAATATCTGCCAAATGCTGCTAAAACCTTTAAATTTAACCATTCACATATCTTCCTTTCACTATTAAAAATCAAATTTATTTTGTTTGTCTATTCATTTATATATGTAGATAATTGTCTTCTTAAAGTCTCTCGTGCTCTATTTAGTCTTACTTTTACCTGATCCATTGATATTTCAGCTGCCTCAGATATTTCCTTGTATGTTAATCCATGAATATCTCTTAACATTACAACAATTCTATACGCCGGCGGAAGATTGTTTATTGCTGCTTGAATCATTTCTCCCATTGCCTTTGTTTGAACTATCCCTTCCGGATCAGTTGACTCATCTGGAATTTCAAACGAAACACTTGATGTATCCATATCAATAGGCTCATCTATTGAAAATGCTTCATATTTGTTTTGTCTGCCGCGCTCCCTAAATCTGTTGTTGCTGCAATTTATAGCAATTTTACACAGCCATGGAAAAATTGCATTATACTCACCTTCAAACCTGCTTAATGCTTTATATGCATTTATAAAAACTTCCTGAGTTATATCATATGCTTCATCTCTGTCAAGCATTGTTCTGAATACTAAATTATAAATGCTTTTGTAATACTGTTTTAGTATTGTTTCAAAATCATAATTATTTTTTGTCTCACTCGTTTCCGATTTAGCTTTTATTGAATCAGATTCAGAGGAAAACAATAATATACTATAATCATCAGATGGTTGTTCATATAGAAGCCTGTAATTATATATATTATACACGGAATGCCGTATATGTTGTAAAAATTTTATACGATTTATCACTGAAATTTTACTTTCTGTTGTGATCGCAGTAGGAATCTATCGCATCCAAATAACCAATATTCTTTTTAATGCCTTATGCTAAAACCTTATTCTGCCCTCAAGCAACAATTTCACTTCTTTATTATCTTTAGATATGCCAACTTCAAAATACTTTTTCAGTGTTTTAGTTAATTTCAATTCATATGCGCTATCGGCGTAATCGGGTCTGGAACCAAGATAGGTTGTATAGTATAACGTAAAATCTCCACCAATATTCTCACCCAATGAAATATATATAGGTTCATTATATCGTAAATCTATTATAAATTCATCTAACCCCAACGCAGTGCCAAATGTCTGACTTATAGGGTCAAATACTCCCGGCAAAAATGCTGATGTAAAGATATCTGATAATTCTCTTCCAAAACTATAATCTTTTCCGCCTGCAAACAGCAGCTCAAGATTTTTCTGCCCGGTCAGCATAGCCAAAACCTCTTGTTTAGTCAGTCCTGGCGGTGATGTAATAAATTGTGCATCAAGATCAAATACATTCCCATGCGCTATCATTGTTATATTATACTGCTTTCTACTCCCCAAATCTGTTCTTGCTGTAAGCCTGGTCTGACCAATTATATTCAGATTTATTTGCGGCTGCTGGTTTGGAACTACATATATAGACGCTGTACTCCCATCTTGAAGTTTCATAGTTCTTACAGGAAATGCTATTGTTCCATCACTTATATCTACTGAGCCGTTTATATTCACCTGTTTTAATAGACCGCGTATGCTGATAAGTCCATTCAATGGAACCTTTACTATAGAAGCCTTAAGCTGCAATTTATCTCCCAACAAAACAGCCAGATCAAAATTAGGATTGAAATTAGAAACCTTTAGCGCTTCCTTTGGTTCAGATTTGCCAGGAATGAGTATCTGACCATTCTTGGCATTCAAATCGCCTTTAATAAGTGGATTTATAACCTCGCCGGTTATTGCCGCATTGCCTGTTATTTCTACATCTGCATTTTCACCATAAGAATTTGATATGTTTTTCGCAGAAACCTTCAATGCATCTGATCTTACATTAATATCAAGCATTGGTTTTAATGCCTGGAATGTTATATTTCCATCAGCATTAAACACTCCGCCTTTAGATGAATGCCCGTTAAAGTTATCTATCATTATCTTGTTTCCGGCAAGTGAAAAATCCGCCTTGTCTATTTCAAATGTATTAGATATTTTTGGTATTTTCACATACCCATTTGTTAATGCTAAAACTCCGCTGAACTCTGGATTCAATATGGTGCCCGAAAGTCTTGCAGCACCTTCAAATTTCCCATTTTCCTGGGTACCTATATCTAATCCGGATATTGATGATATAAAGCTTAAAACATCCTCATCTATAATAGATTCAAGCAGAATGGGTTCATCTCTGCGAAGCTTTAATCCATGCCAATCCACAGGTATATATCCTGATGTTTTTACATAATGACCATCCTTAGCGAGTGTTATTTCATCTATATCAATCGATCCCACTGATTCTTTAGAGGTATCATTTGCTTCTGCTTCCACACCAACAGATGAGAGACCTGCTCTCAATCTGTCAAACTTTGTGCCTGCCAATATGGGATCAACCACCTCTAACGACATCTGTACCGTTGGATTATATCTGCTCCCGCTTGCTACCATAGTAATATCAGCATCTCCTGAGAAGCTGTCAGGAATCTTAGCAAACTGCTTCATGAAAGATGCATCAAAGTTATGGATATCAACCCCCAAAAACACATTATCCTTTGGCCCAAGCATACCTTCTGCGGAAACATTGACCTTTCCTTCCGAAGCTTCAAACTGTTCAAGGGCAACTACATCATCCTGCCACGACCCTTTCATACTAATATCGCTTATCTTCCCGGAATCACCATAAACAAGGTTCTTGATTGCTGCTTCAAGGCTTAAATCAGGAACGCTTTGATTGGATGAAAATTTTATTTTGCCTGTTAATGATGCATTGATATCTGCATTAATCGGTCTTGGCAGCGAATAAAGCTTTTGCCTGAATTCAGCGCCTTCATCATTCTGCTGTGCAGCATAAGGACTGAAATCTACCAAAGATAGAATGGTATTACCCTTGCCGCCGGTAATATTTGCATCTGCCTGCAGGGTTTTTGTCTGCAGATTGTATTCGGCGCTTGGTATGCCAAACATAGAATCTTCATCTGTCAATTTAAAATCCTTAATAGATGCAAACTCTTTATCTATCATTAGCTTGGCTTCAATTGATGTAAACCTTCGCTTATTGATAACTGTGCCTTCACCATTGATATGCATAACGGCTTCCGGTTCGGTAAGTGTTCCGGTTACTGTGCCGTCTATATTAGCAAACCCGTTGATTGATACATATGGCTCTGTATATGCGGAAAATTGATCCAACGGTATGCTGTTCCCTGTTAGCGCTGCATTTATAGATTTGTTTCTGCCAATGTCTCCCTGTGCAAACAATCGTGCATTCCCAGAAACAAGTTCTACTGATCTAAATGATGTGTTTTTGTTGTTATAGAAAATAGATCCGCTCAACGAATCAATAGGAACATTGTTATATAATGCATCCGTTAGTTTGATAGAACCGCTTGCGTTAAGGTTTTTTGCATGTCCGGTTAATCTAACATTCCCAGAGAGTATCCCTCCATCCAGATTTGTAATTTTCCCGTTTTCAAACAGATTACCCATGTCAAACGAGTTAATCTGCGCATTAAAACTAAGCAGAGGATTGCTGCCTAAAGGATCAATAATGCCTCCTGATATTACTGCATCTCCCGGATATTTATAAACAATCATTTTATCCAAAAACACTGTATCTCTATTTGCTATAACCGTGCCGGATATCCGCTCCGCCTTAATGTCAGATGAATATACATCATATGCCTCTGCTACCCCTTCAAATTGAGGAGATTCATAGCTGCCTGTTAATCTTCCTGCCAGTTGTCCTTTCCCTGTAATAGGACTCCCTATCCTGTTTTTAACCAATGGAGCTATATCAAGATTAGTGCCATAAACTGCCAAATCAAGAGAGTTGTCTTTTCCTATATGTCCAGATGCAGTAATCCGTCCGCCGGATATACCTGTTCTCAGAGAGCTGATATTAGTTACTCCATTATGATATGAACCTTTAGCAAACACATTGCTAAACTGAAAATCCATATACCTTGGATTTTGAAGTTCAAGAAGATAGTCCACTCTCACATCGCCGGGTTTGTATGCAAAAACAAAAGATCCATTCCCTGCAGCAGTAAGATCTACACCCTTCAAATATGGAATATCTTTGGCTTTTACTGATTTAAAATCACCAACAAGATTGACCTTCACGCCATTGCTAAAATCTATAGTTCCGGTAGATTTTACACTTCCGCCTAATCCGTTTGCAATGGCTTTATCAAGTGTTATTCGATTATTAACATATACTCCGCTTGCACTAACAGATGATAGTTTGATTTTATCATAACCCAAAAATGGTGCAATTACCTTGAATTTGATTCCCGGCGATGATGTATCTCCAACTATCCTTGCCTTAATCTTACCGTTTGATGGGAGTGCAGCATCTTGAAATGATTTGGCATAGATAGTATTTTCAATGACATTTTTTACGTTTAAATTGCTGCTGTAAATATCAAGTGCAAGCTGTGGATTGCTGAAATCAACTATATAACCGGAAATATCTATTGGAGAATCAATAATCGCAGATTTTAGGTCAATACTCACTATATTGGGAGCTATATCTATCCTGCCCCTTATTTTTGTTATAGGACGTTTGATTTCTTTGAATTTGACCGCTATGTCTGCTGCATCTGCTGTTATACGATAATCAACCGGTGTCTTTATATCAGTTTGAACAAGCTGAATATTGGCATCTGCATATCCATCCCTAACATCAAGATGTATATTGTATGGATATCTTGACCAATATCGCGCTGACATATCCTCTGCATGCATATTAATTCTATAAGAGCCTTTGCTTAGATTATATATGCCTGATGCATTAAACAAAGACAAACGATATTCATCACCCTTGCCGGAAACATCAAATTTTATATTATCCGCTTTATGAAAATCTATTAATCCATTAACTTCATGAAATTGATTCACTTCTGGATTATGATTTGCAGATACCACATAATCTTTTATCTGAACATTTGCATCTCTTATCTGTATTGGCGCTCTAAAACTTACAGATGCAGTCTCTGTTTTAGGCTTGATAAGCTCATAAATGCTCCATTTGCCATTCTTTCTTCTTGTTATGGCAATATCAGGCTTTTCAATATCAACCAATTTTATTGAAGAAATCAAGTCGTCGCTCTTGAATAAATGTTTCCTGAGGTTAAGCTTTATTACTGCTTTAGGAATGAGAATTTTTGCGCTGTCTTTATCAAAACCGGTTATTCTTATATCTTTAATAATTATTCCATCAGAATAATATACATCTATGCTCCCGATATCAACTATACCATTAATGCTGTTTGCAGCTAATGAAGCTATTACCGATGGAATGTAAACAAGTGAGTGTTTTACAACACGCATTAGAAATATTGCCGATGATATAATCATCAACGTAAGAGGTAAATATATAATAATAAATGATAGTGTTCTTGCTTTGCGCATTCATTTACCGAAAACGTTATTTGCTGCCCTTATACCCTATGGAATTATCTCTGAAGCATGGTATGAACTTCTCACAAACGGTCCGGATGCTATATATTTGAATCCCATCTCCATTCCCTTAATGCGATAGTATTCAAATTTATCGGGATGTATAAATTCCATCACCTCAATATTGTTCTTGGATGGAGACAGATACTGTCCAATAGTAACTATATCGCAGCCTACATTCCGAAGATCTGTCAATGCCTGTATAATTTCCTCATCTGATTCACCAAGCCCAACCATCAAGCCGGATTTTGTATATATAGACGGATTAATTGCCTTTGCAGTTTCAAGAAGCTTAATTGACCTTTGGTAGTTTGCCATAGATCTGGCTATAGGATATAACCGCGGCACAGTTTCAATATTATGATTCAGAACAAAAGGCTTGGCATCCAAAACAGTTTTCAATGCATCAAAATCACCCTTAAAGTCAGGAATAAGCACTTCAACCCTTGCATCAGGTATCTCCCGCTTTATTGCATCGATTGTATCAGCAAACTGCTTTGCCCCGCCATCAGATAAATCATCACGAGTTACAGATGTTACTACCACATACTTAAGCTTCATTTTTGCAGCAGCAACAGCAACTCTATACGGTTCATTCTTATCCAGTGGATCAGGCTTGCCGCTGTAGACTCCGCAAAACCCGCAGTTCCGCGTACATGTGTTCCCAAGAATCATAAAGGCAGCTGTTTTCTTTGAAAAGCATTCCCCTATATTCGGGCAGCTTGCACTCTTACAGACAGTATTAAGTCCCATAGTTTTGAGATATTCATTAACCTCATCATAGACTCCTGCCTTGGGCGCTTTTACTTTTAACCATTCTGGAAGTCTTTTTGGCATTTTTACTCACTTATCCTGATTTTGTTATATTTAATATTCTTAGAAATTAATTTGTTCCAGCAAATCCTCATACAGCATTTGCTCTAATTTCAAATCAAAAACCTGTTCAATACTTTTAACGGCAGCATTTTTCACCTCATCCATTGATGGACAAGGAATTACCAATTTTTTAAGAGATGTAACCTTTTTATCTACCAGCCCGCATGGATGGAGCAGCGCCCAGTGCTGCATATTAGGATCTACATTGTATGCAAACCCATGATAGCTGATCCATTTTTTCGCTCCAACGCCAATGGAGCAAATCTTGTCGCCATTTACCCAAACACCGGTTAATCCTGCAACAGCTTCACCTTTTACGCCAAACTGCCCTATCGACCGAATTACTACATCTTCAAGATTTCGCAGGAAATTATGCACATCCTTGCCGTAATTCCTTAAGTTGAATATAGGATACCCTACAAGCTGCCCGGGACCATGATAGGTTATATTTCCACCTCTGTCGGTGTTGTAAAGCTCAACTCCAAACTTCTCTAATTGTTCCGGAGCAACAAGAAGTGCATCTTCTCCGCCGGATCTGCCCATTGTAATCACCGGTTTATGCTCAAGCAAAAGCACAATATCATCCATTGCGCCTTTATATATCTGGTCAAGTATTTTCATCTGCAGATCTAAGCACTCTGCATATCCAATTAAGCCAATATCAACATAATAAATCTTTTTCACAACACACCTGCACAACAATCATTCATCAAATGCCAAACACAAGGCATTAACTTCTCTGGCGCCATGATTCAACAGCATACTGCTGCATTCATGAAGTGTAGATGAAGTAGTAGAAACATCATCTATTAAAAGCAGTTTTTTATCCTTAATCTTGCAGGATGAAACAATTGCAAAGGCTTGCTTCATGTTTTTCATCCGCTTCTCTCTAGAAAGATCCACTTGAGGATTAGTATACACTATACGGCGCATAACATCCGTAAAAGAAGGAATTCC
This sequence comes from Armatimonadota bacterium, assembly GCA_033808695.1. Classification (GTDB taxonomy): domain Bacteria; phylum Armatimonadota; class UBA5829; order DTJY01; family DTJY01; genus JAPXND01. Next base: position 1,589 of record JAPXND010000038.1, on the reverse strand, counting down.
GCTTAAAGATGATATGCCGTCAGCCAGCAGCTCACTTTGATTATACCCGCGTATACGCTTACGTATGGAATGAATCGGCACCGGAATCAAACAGTCAATTGAAGCTAAATCAATGTCGCTTCTGTCTTTTGCATAGTCATACATCAGTTTAGACAGATCATCGGCAAGACATCTGGCTCCACGATACTTGAATTCATGAATAAGCTCACGCAAAACACCGGCATAGTTCCCTGCCGCCCTTGCCTTGCTGAAGGCAACATCTCTTGATTCACAGTTATTACAGCTTGCGCCTTTCAGTGTATGACCGCAAATATTACAGAAGGGTGATTTAACCGGCTCGATTTTATTAAGGCAGTCCAAGCAAATATACTTTCTGCCAAGCTTTCTACATCCAAGGCAAACCGGCGGATACACAATATCAAGAAGCGCATCTATATATTTCCAAACAGCTTTCATTCTTCAATTGCATCAAAGTGGGTGAAATTCTGAAATTCGCAGTATCTGCCTAATATGTCACTGCGAGTGAGTGATGACATTCTCCTTAAACTGAAATCCTGCACATTAAACGATGCAAGCGTGCTTCCATAGATAATTGCCTGACGAAATGTTTTTTCGCAAATATCGCCATTGCATGCAGTATATCCAATAAACCCACCGGCAAATGAATCACCTGCGCCTGTTGGGTCTTTTACTTCTTCAATCGGATATGATGGCGCAGAAAAAAACTTGTCTTCCGACATCATAACGGCGCCATGTTCACCCTTCTTAACAACCACCGTAGCAGGACCAAGCTCTCTGATCATATTGGCTGCTTTCACAATACTAAATGTATCGCATAGCTGGCGTGCTTCGGCATCATTCATAAAAGCTACATCAACTCTCTTAAGCACTTCAAGCAGCGCTTCTTTCTTGTTTGTAATCCAAAAATTCATTGTGTCACATACAACTAATTTTGGCGCTTTTATCTGATCTAATACCTGCAGCTGCAATTCAGGATCAATATTAGCAAGAAATACGAATTCAGATTCTCTGTAAGATTCCGGAATTTGGGGCTTAAACTGTTGAAATACATTCAATTGCGTATCAACTGTATGCGCCTGATTCATATCATATTCATAATACCCAGACCATCTGAATGTTTTTCCATCCATATATTGCAGCCCGGTAAGATCAATACCATGCGATAATAGAAATTCTATATGCTCTGCTGGAAAATCTTCACCCACAACACCAACAAGATTTACAGGTGCAAAAAAACTTGCCGCAACCGATGAATAAGATGCTGCGCCGCCTAATACATTATGCATATCACCAAACGGTGTCTTAACGTTGTCTAAGGCAACACTGCCAACAACAAGTACTTTATTTTTAGCCATATTTGCACCAGTGTTATTTTATTTTTTCTTAAATTTAGACATAAGCACCATACCTGCAAACACAGGTAGAGTTTTGACCTTGCTTATCTTCTTGGGATTACTGATAAGTCGATATATCCACTCCAGCCCATGGTTCTGCATCCACTTGGGAGCACGCTTTACAAGTCCGGATGCAACATCAAGTGAGCCGCCGACTCCCATAGATATCGGAAC
>JAPXND010000037.1:0-20146 GCA_033808695.1 Armatimonadota bacterium | reverse complement strand
TCCCCTAATTTGAAAGGAGACATATAGGTTGTTAGGAAATACTTATGGAAGAATATTCAGAGTTACAGCATGCGGTGAATCATACGGGGATGCACTGATGGTTATTGTCGATGGAGTCCCTGCAGGATTAGAACTATGTGATGCTGACATACAAAAAGAACTGGATTTACGCCGACCAGGTCAATCACCAATTGATTCGCCGCGCAAGGAGACTGATCAGGTAAAAATAGTTGCTGGATTGCTGGAAGGAAAAACAACAGGAGCTCCTGTTGGCATGATAATATACAACGTTGACAGACATGAAATCCATGTTCAGCAATACAGAGATGTTAAGGATCTTATTCGTCCAGGACATGCAGAATATACATATTTTGTAAAATATGGTGAATATGCAGATTGGTGCGGAGCCGGCAGAGCAAGCGGCAGAGAAACCTGCATGAGAGTTGCAGCCGGCGCCCTTGCAAAAAAGATATTACTGCAAGAAGGTATTGAAGTTGTAGGATATACTAAATCCTGCATGGGAATTGAAGCAAAACGGATGAGTTTTGATGAAATAAAAGCCAAAAAGCGCTCAAATATGATTATTTGCCCTGATGAAGAAGCAGCTGAAAAGATGATTGCAAAAGTTCTTGAAATAAAGGACGAAGGTGAAACAGCCGGCGGAACTGTTGAAATTATAGCAAGAGGAGTTCCTGCAGGATTGGGAGAGCCTGTATTTGACAAGCTAAATGCGTGCATCGCTCATGGATTGATGAGCATTGGAGCTATAAAAGGACTGGAGTTTGGCGCAGGATTTAATGTTGCAAACATGAAGGGGTCTGAATGCAACGATATCCCTTATCTTGATGAAAACAAAAAGGTAAGATTCAAAACAAACAATGCCGGAGGATTTTTAGGCGGAATTTCGAACGGAGAGGATCTTGTTATGCGGATAGCCGTTAAACCTACCCCCACGGTTTCTGTTGACCAGATGACAGTAGATATGAATGCTATGGAAGAGAAAAAACTTGGGGCAATAACTCGCAGAGACCCAACCATTCTTTCTCGAATCATTCCGGTAGCGGAATCAATGGTTGCAATAACTATACTTGATCATTTAATGATGTGGAATGGTTACAACAGCATGCAAAAGTTTGAGCATCGCTGGTAATTGCAGGTTCACAGTCTAATAAGTCGAAATGGATGCTGACAGTTAAAATTTCAGCATCCATTTTTATATTATTCCAGACTTTCAAAATATTTTTTAACCCTGGATCTATGCACAGGCGGAACATCTTCTTTAGACAAAGATTCTTCTGCGGATTTCTTGTAGGAAGAATAGACCTCTGTGTAAGGAACCGATGCAGCAGATGACGTGCTTGGCGCTCCTTTGGTTTCGCCGGCGGAATAGACCATTCCGCTCTCTCCTATCTGGGATGGCGAATGAGTGATTTCCTTCACATCACCCAATTTTCCTTTTGCGCCAGAATTACTGTCATCTCCGCCCATTCCGGCGCCGTTTCCATTTGCACCGGCGCCCATACCGCTGCTGTCGGAACCTATCATCATGCTTAAGCCGCTCTGACCCAGAGCAGAATTTGCGCCCTGTCAAGTGCTGGCGGCTTTTTTAAGAGCTTGAGCAGTTTCCCTAGCCTTCTTAATCTGCTCTGCCAATTTCTCCAATTCTTCAGGGGACATTTTAGCCAGCTGCTCTGCGTTTTCTTTCATTTGCTTAGCAAGTTTATCAAGATCGGTATTCTTCAATGCTTCAGCAAGCTTATCCATCTGCTGTTTCAGCATTTTCTTATCCATTTGAGGCATATCGCCCAGATTCATCTTTTTAGCAAGGTCCTGCATAATCTTGGCAGCTTCTTTAAAATCACCATTCTCAGCAAGTTTAGTTATGGCTGCACCAAGCTCCTGCGGTATGGATAATTTGCTGTTAGGATTAGAATATTTCTTTATAGCCTGAGCAAGCTCTTTTCTTTCAGCGCTTGTTAAGGCGCTTGTTTTCTTCGAGAGTTCTGCAAGCCTTTTATCTGTGGCAACCTTCTTTAAAGCTTCAGATGAAGGAATGTTTTCTCTCTTTGCAATTTCTTCCGCAGCCTGCTTGGCAATCTCCCGTCCGGCTTTGTTCATCTCTGCGTTTGCTTGGGACATGCTCTTGCTGCTTGAATTTTTCACGGCTAAACGATCCTGCGCCTGCTTCACCTGCTCGGTTAGTCGACGGGTTTTGAGCATTGCCTGCTTTTTATCCATACGGCCTGTAGCCATTTTCCGTCCAAGCTGCTCTATTCTGCCTGCCAGCTTTTTGATTTCTTCTTCTTTGGTGATATTCTTCTCTTTGAGGTCTTTACTGACATTTACAAGCTTTTGCCCTTCACTCTTCATTACAGCAATTTCCTGTTTGCGGGTTTTAGAGTAATTAGCAAGATACTGCGGCAAAAACAGTGAAAGCGCAAATACCAGCGCTGAACCGGCAGCTATAACATGATTTTTGTTGAATTTATGAGCAAATGCAGTGTTTGGAGACAGATTCCTGATATGATTTTCGGCATCTTGTATAACAGCTGATTCCATGTCGTTATGGTTAGGTTCTGAGAGGAATGAAACCGCCGTGGAAATTCGTTCCTTCATGCCTGTTCTAATATCAGCGGCTATTGCCAGATCAAGATCGTTGATTCTTTTTATAAAGCCAAAGACTACGCCAATTATTGCTCCAAACAAAATAACGGCAAACCATAATCTATAATCCAGCAGCAAGTCAATTTTAGGAGACAGCAGAACAATAATTGATGATGCAATCAATCCTATGCTTAAGCCATATAAGGCATACCGTTCAATCATGAGCAATCGAACACGGTTTTTCATTCGTTTTATTTGATTGAGCAGATTATTTTCAAATTTCATAATCAATCCTCAGCAGGCGGAACATATTTTTTCCCAATATCCGCCGCAATACGCATAAATACTAGTGCAAGTATTAATGCTATCACTGATGAAAATATCCAGGCAGATCCTCTTCCTACCCAGAACCATTCTACTATCTCCCATGATTCTTTGGAAACTGAATAGAACGGCAGGAATGACCAAATTGTAATATTTTGAATTTCAAAGCTATAATTACCCGTCAAGTATTTATATTTCATTAAAACACCATTAGCAGTAAATACTGCATAATATATAACAATTGAGATAATTCCTGCATTGAGCCGTTTTGACATAAACATTGAAAACATCACTGTCATTGATGCTGCAGCGATAACTTGCAGCGTTCCAGCCAATACGATGCCATAGATTAGTTTAGCCCCTATCTTGTCCATTCCCAAATAAGCGCTATTCCTCATTATATTCAGCTTTACACATAAAATCAGAACTATTGCTGATATAACTGATAGAATAATCATATAAGCAACAGCGCCAGACAAATCAGGCTTAAAGGCATTTTTAAATGATAATCCTAACAATTTAGAGCTGTTTTGTGGTCTGTGGCTGCCTGTACCGCTTCCAATAATAATAGCAAAATAAGTAAGTAAAGTGAAAACTATTATCAATAAAATATGAGCTAAATTCTGTGATGGATCAAAAGGATTAACATATTTCAATGTATCATCATTTCCGTTGAGAATAATAATAAATGATACACATGAGATGATTATGAATATGCGTAAAGCTGCAGTATAGTTGCCATTAAAATGTTTTACATGAGAAGTGCTTGCAAGCAATAATATTGCAGATATCATTAAATGTATAAATATGGCAACGAATATACCGCATATATTGGCATCGTAAAATTTTATTTTTTCAAGGAAACCTACTATGCTGGCTACAGCCGGATTCAAGAAAAGCGACACAGGTATGTATCCAGTATTTGCAACATAATAGATGCCCGTATTTAATGATAGATATATGAAATATGCTCCAGAGACAACATATGACAGCAGCGTTGCAATTGCTGTTCTTTTAAACAATGAGCTCATAAATATTCCTATTGCAGCCAGCAGTATACCCCATGCTTCTAAGGACAGGTATGATGTTAATACTTCTGCCGGTGAAACACCGCCTAAGAAAATACATATACCAGAAAGAGGCAGTGAACAGGTAAGCAATATTGTTGGATACATAATGCCTGACAGATGCTTGCCAATTATCAATTTGCCTGCAGTAAGCCTTGATAACGACAAAAGTTCAATGGTTTTTTTCTCCAGTTCTGAGGTAATTGCACCTGCTGTAAGTGAAGGTACGATAAGCAGCAGCAAAATTGTTTGTGTCCATACTAATGATACAAACAGTGCAGCTCCCAGATTGATGTTAACCATAGCCTGTTGAGGATTTGCATAATTATGTAATGCTATATTCCAAGTAAAGTAATATGCAAATCCCATAACAATAATAAGAAAAAATATGTAGCTTGCCATAATGACAAATGCCTGCCTGCCGCGCATTCTGGTACGAATATCTTTTACTACAATAGGATTATCTATTATTACATTTTGCAGTATATCTCTTATTCTATCTTTAATTGCAAATACTCTATTCATAGATTGCTCCAGTTTGAAAGACGAACTTGAATTTTAATTATTTCCAACACCTTAAATCCTATAACAAACAGAATAAATTTGTTATGCATAACAAATTTATCAAATTACACCGTGTGTTACTTTCATAAATACATCTTCTAAATCGACTTCTACTTCGTTAAACGCTAATATTTTAAATCCCTTAGCAACTAACATATTAATTACTTGAAATATATCATTATTATCACCGTTCCAAGTTATAGATATAATATTGTTATTGATACTAGCATTTGAGACTAAAGGAATATCCAGCAGACATTTAATTGCTTCATCAAAATTTTCAACAAGCTTAATGTTATATACCTTTCCGCCTCGGCACATTTCAACAACATCCTGAACATTGCCGCTTGCTGCCAGTTTACCTTGTTCTATAATTGCAATTTTATTGCAGAAATCAGCAAGTTCCGGCAATATATGAGAAGATATAACAATGGTTTTGCCCATACGTTTAAGCTCTTTAAAAATTTCCTTTAGATCTATTCTTGCCCGAGGATCGAGACCGGATGCGGGTTCATCTAAAAGCAAGAGCTGCGGATCATGCAGAATTGTTTTAGAAAGGCATAATCGCTGCTGCATTCCCCGTGAGAGCTGACCAATAAACAATTTGCGCTTTTCAAATAGATCCGTTAGTTCTAAAACGTCTCCTATCATCTGTTTGCGCTTGTTTACAGGAATATTATAGGCTGAAGCAAAAAGGTCAAGGTATTCCCATAGCCTCAGGTCTTCATACATGCCAAAATCATCCGGCATATATCCTATCAGGCTGCGAACTTCATCAGGATGCTCATTGATATCTACATCATTTATTTTTATAGTTCCTGCAGATGGTTTTAAAAGTGTAGATATCATTCTTATTGTAGTAGTCTTTCCAGCGCCATTAGGACCGATAAATCCCAAGATATCGCCTTTTCCAACCTCCATGCTAAGATTATTTACAGCTTTTAAAGCGCCGAAATTCTTTTCAAGATTTTCTATTACAAGCACAATGAACCCTCAATTCCGCTTAATGCCTGAAACGCTAAGATTTAAATAAATAAGATATCTTTCGTTCGGCAGCTTAGGTGTCTCTACTCTAATTCTAAACTCATTGTTTTTATCCACAAATGTTTTCAAGTCGTTTACATCAGCTGTATTTACATAAACAAGAGTTTCCGGCGGCATAATGTTTAATTGATCTAATTTAATCCATGCTGATGTTTTATTATTAAAAATTGAAAACTCAGGTAAAAACTCCTCTTTAGCGGTAATACTGCTGTCATGTTTTATACTTGCATTTATAACAAGTGAAATCAGTTTATCTATATGTTCTTTTGGAATTCTAAACTTGAAATCATCAGTTGAACCATTAATATATAATTCCAAGTTCGATCTCATTTCAGGAGAGGGTAAACCTGCGTATGGAACTGCTGGAAATACTGTTATTGTCGATCCAGTATGACCAATCTGTTTCCCTTTTATCACATTAGACAGATGACTATAGCCAGCGCTATTAGATTTAACATTCAACTTTATTACGGCTCTGCTCAGACTTTTAAATTTTCCGTTTTTACTGTTTATAGTCATATAATTTTCATTGGATTTATATGATGCAAACAGTATGCTTGAACTGCTGTTTTTAAACTCGGAAACAATGTATCTATCTAATTTATCATCAAAACTCTTATTTGTTTTATTGTAATTTCTTAATACTGCATTAATATCGGTTGAAAAGTTACTCTTAACTTTAATTGTTTTGTTGTTTGGTAAATTTGGTATAGCGGCAACTCTAAATGAATTGCTTATTATACAATCCGTAAAATCAATCCCTGTATTATTTGTAATTGTTCCTATTATTTGATTGCCTACCAGCTCTAAATCAGATTCTATTGTCCCAGCCAGTTTCTCCCCGCTTGTTACATTCAAAGTTCTGTTTGTCCACATTGCCATCTTGATATTCTCAACCTGAGTTATATCATCAAGAAATACATCTACAGATTCTGTTATATCACTATTATATGAATTATCAATTATTGCATTTGGATCGTTTAGTTGAACTTTATATGTTTTCAATGCAGGTGAAAAAATAGATGCATCAGTTATTTTGTATGCGTATTTTTCACCTTCAAAAAATTGAAGCAGAGTTCCCTGCTGCATTATTAATTGATCTCCCCGCATAATGAATCCTATTCCATATGCAAACAAGGTGAAAAATGCTATTATTGCAAGAGTTGATAACCAGGCTTTTTCTAAAATGCGCTTCTTCTTCATATACCAGTAATTTACTGGAATAAGCATTAAAACATACACTGCCAAAAAACCAATGATAATTGTTATTGGTATCATTCTGCTTTCAGGCAATGACTCAACTGCTTCTGCAAGGGTTAAAACATTTATCGGAGCAGAATAACGATCTACACTTTTCCTTTTAATAACACCTTCGGGAGTGTTGGATTTTAACAGATTCAGCCAGAATTCTGTCTTTCCCTGCCAATCCTTAAACGGTGATGACAAATGATCAAATGCAAGATATATTACCTTTCCTCCGCCATATCTGCGGCTTACAACAAGAGGCACTCCGTTTTCAATTTTTGCATTTGCATCTATACCGCTCTTAACTATACTATTTGCAACAACCATATTATTATAGGAAAATTTGCTTTTGCCCATTTCTGATAGTATTTTGGAGTTGGAAATTGTTGTTGTGCCTGTAACTGTAACAGGAAGAAGTTCCTTATAGAATTCATTTTGCAAGGATTTATAATCGGGACCGCCGCTTACTACTAATACTCCTCCAGAGGCAACCCATATGCCTATTGAATCCAGCGCCTGAGGACTAAGTGATGATACTGGAAGATTATGCGCAATAAGCGCTTCAACTCCATTATAACCAATCGCTCTATCCGGAAGGATATCTGCTTCTATGCTTGATGATGTTATAGTTTCCTTATATTTAGAACCAGTAAAAGATGGCTTCGAAAAATTTTTAATATCTTCACCTTCCAAATAAAAAAGCCTTGATGTTTTACTTCCTATAGACACCACAAAAAATTGCCTAAGGCTATAGCAACTAGTTTTGTTTTCGACAATTAAACGATTTCCATCTTTTAATTGGATTTTTAGTTCATTCGGCATGTAATCAGCAATAATATACATGTGATAGAGTTTTACCGAATTTGGAGGAAGTATTACTTTCCGTGAACAATATGAGAAGCTGTATCCCATATAACCAGACATGATTGCATCGAAATTTGCATGCAGTTCACCTTCTATTTGAACCGTATCTGGATTTGTCAGTTTCACCGCTACCGGCGCCCAACCGAAGCGAGCAACGACGCTATTAAACCCAGGCATTACATCCATAGTTACTGCATAAACTGTATCATTCAGCACAAATAGAGCGCAGAATAGAAGAGATATTTTAATCAGCAGTGTTAATCGAGATAGAATTGGCATATTACCCCCAATTACAGGTTAATTTATGATTTGTACGCTCATTATATTAAGACAACTCAAATACTGATATAGTTGTATTCTATAAAAATGTCTTTTTTCCTTTATTTTCAGCTATTCATTGTTAAAGAAATGCAAAAAGCCGATAATACAGTTATCATCGGCTTTAGACTTTTATTACAGGTATAACTTAATTTACTTCTGCAATCTCATACTTACTCTCACCCAAACCAGCTTTCTCGGCTTCTTCTGCCTTGAGATATGGGTCTTCAGCATGAATCTTTTCAAGCAGATATCCCGGTGTAACATTGGTTATAAGAATTTTCACCTGCTTCACGCATATACTTCACCAGCATTTTTATGGCAGCGGTTTTTTTCAAACATCTCTTTAAGCGGTAACTTCTCAAGAATCCTTTAAATTTTGCCGGAAGACTTGAATCCGCATGAAGCCCTTTCATTTCTGCCTATGCAAGGTAAACTTTACTCATTATTTATTCCTTTGTTTCTGCATAATCAGTTTTTTAACAATATTGAAATTTATTTCATCAAACAATGCCGGATGCATGTTTTGCAATTATCTGATCCATTGCTTCAAGCTCTTGGGCGCTGAGAGCAGTATTTCCAGCCTTAGCATTTTCCAGCGCCTGCTCCGGATTTCTTACACCGCATAGCGCATGAGTAATTCCAGGCTGAGCAATTGTCCAAGCGATAACAAGCTGTGCCATTGACAATCCCCTATTCTCTGCTATCGGTTCAAATTCTGCAAGCATATTTGCAACCTTTTGTCTGTTTTCAACTGTGTAGCGCGGGTGAGCTGCTCTTTGGTCATCTCCTTTGAACTTTCTATCCGGAGTAATTTTACCGGATAAAATTCCAAGTCCTAATGACGAATATGAAAGAACTGCTATATTGTTATCAATACAATATGGCAAAGACTTTTCTTCCATTTGCCTGTCTATCATATTATAGAGTTCTTGATCTGTATCAAGCTGACCAACTGCTCTATACTCATCCATCTGTTCTGTGGTGGCATTGCTTACACCGATTGCCTTAATTTTTCCTTGTTCTTTTAGCTTTAATAAGGCTGACATAGTTTCTTCTATGGGTGTTGTAGCATCCTGCCAATGTGTCTGCATCAAATCAATGTAGTCAACATTCAAACGTTTTAGGCTCTGTTCAACTTCATAAGCAATTGAATCTTTTCCCAGATATCTGTATACCATTTTGCCGGATTGCTCAAAAAACTGCGTTCCTTTATCGGTATGCCAAACAAGTCCGCACTTGGTAGCAAGAACCACTTTGTCACGATTGCCTGCTATTGCCTTTCCAACGATTTCTTCTGATCTGCCCATACCATATACAGGTGCAGTATCAATAAGCGTTATTCCAGCGTCAATACCTGCACGAATACCATCTACAGCAAGTTTTTCATCGGTACCGCCCCATGCCCATCCGCCAATTGCCCAAGCGCCCAATCCAACAGCAGAAGCATCTATACCGGATTTTCCTAATTTTCTATATTGCATTTTAGCATCTCCTTTTATTAAACAACTTATAATTCAAGCTTTACCTATTTAGATTAACAAGATACTCATTATAAGTCAACAAATCACAACTATGCTTAATCTCTCTATTGCATAGATATCGATAATGAGTTACACTCATATATAAGATAAATATTTGTTATAATAGGAATTTGGGGATACTAATATGTTTACAGGGTTGATAGAATCCATTGGAATAATTAAAAGCATTAAAAAAAGCTCGGGAAGTGTCAGATTAACAATTCTTGCCGATAAAATGGCATCCGAAGTAAAAGTAGGAGAAAGCATTTCTGTAAATGGAGTGTGTCTCACAGCAGCTGCAGTCAATCCGCCGCATATCGAATTTGATGTGGTTCAGGAAACCATAGACAAAAGTTCGTTGAATCATCTCTCCATCTCCGACAGGGTCAATCTTGAACGCGCAATGAAGCTTGGGGATAGATTGGACGGACATATGGTGCAGGGACATATTGACGGCGTGGGAATCATTCGAAGCATCAGATCGGTTGGAGATGATTATCGAATTACGATTTACGCTGAACCCGAAATAATGAGATATGTTGCGCAAAAAGGATCAATAGCTGTTGATGGCATTAGTCTTACGATTGCTGAAGTCAACGAAAATTCATTCACAGTGGCAATAATCCCTCAAACACTTTCATCAACAACAATAAATGAAAAAAAAGCAGGTAGCACAGTTAATTTGGAAACTGATATAATAGGAAGGTACGTATATAAATATATAAGCAAAATCGCCGAATCAGATGACAAATCACTAATGACAAAGTTAGAGGAAGGCGGTTTTCTGGAGTGATAATGCGGAATCATATTTGCACAATTGAAGAAGCTATAGAAGAGATAAAAAGCGGCAGAATACTGATTGTTGTAGACGATGAAGATCGTGAAAATGAAGGCGACTTTATAATGGCAGCCGATAAGGTAACCCCGGAGGCAATTAACTTTATGGCAAAATATGGCAGAGGGCTAATTTGTCTTCCTTCTACACCTGAACGGCTTGAAGAACTCCAACTATCTATGATGGTTGATAAGAATACTGCCAAACTGGAAACACCGTTCACTATAAGCATAGATGCAGTTGAAGGAACTACAACGGGAATATCGGCATATGACAGAGCTCAAACTATCAAGGTATTCATAGATCCTGAAACAAAACCTCGTGATTTAGCACGCCCAGGTCACATATTTCCGTTAGCGGCACGTGAGGGCGGAGTGCTTGCCAGATCTGGACATACTGAAGCAGTGGTGGATTTTTCGAAGCTTGCAGGATTATATCCGGCAGGGGTGCTTTGTGAAATAATGAGCGAAGACGGTACAATGGCGCTTCTTCCAGAGCTTCAGGAGATTGCCAAACAATTCAATCTAAAAATAGCAACAATTGCGGATTTAATAAAATATCGACGGCGAACTGAAAAGCTGATTGATTTAGTTGCAAAAACCAAACTGCCAACCAAATATGGAATGTTTGATTTGTATGCATATCAAGCACAGGTGGAATCAAAACCCTATATCGCTCTTACAATGGGAGATATATCTGATGGAGAGCCAATACTGGTGAGAATTCATTCCAGCTGTGTAACAGGAGATGTTTTGCACTCACTTAGATGCGACTGCGGCGAACAACTTGATTTAGCAATGACAAAAATTGCAGAAGAAGGCAGAGGAATCCTTCTATATATATACCAGGAAGGCAGAGGAATTGGGCTTTTAAACAAGATGAAAGCTTACGAGCTTCAAGATCAGGGCTGTGATACAGTGGAAGCAAATGAGCGTTTAGGATATCCGGCTGATTTGAGAGATTATGGAATCGGTGCGCAGGTTCTAATCGACCTTGGCGTGAAGAAGCTGAGGTATATGACAAACAGTCCCTCTAAGCTTGCAGGGATAGATGGATATGATTTGGAGATAGTTGAGAGAGTACCATTAGTAATAGAGCCTAATGCCTCCAGTAAAAGATATCTTCAAACAAAAAAAGAAAAATTTGGGCACATGCTTGATGAAAAGCATTAAAATAAACAAAATCGAGGTTTATACAAATCCAAAACAGGAGAATATTTATGTCACAAATAATTGAAGGCAAACTTCTTGCTGACGGTATGAAATTTGGAATAATTGCCAGCAGATTTAATGAGTTTATTACTAACAAACTATTAGGCGGAGCGCTTGATACATTGATAAGACATGGTGCATCTGACGATGATATCACTATTGCATGGGTTCCCGGCACGTTTGAAATCCCTATTACTGCAATGAAAATGGCGCAATCTGGCAAATATGATGCCATTATCTGTCTTGGTGCAGTAATCAGAGGTTCAACCCCACATTTCGATTATGTTGCTTCAGAAGCATCTAAGGGAATAGCTCAAGTTGGATTATCTACAGGCGTACCAACTATTTTTGGCGTTTTAACAACAGAAAACATTGAACAAGCCATAGAAAGAGCCGGTACCAAAGTTGGAAACAAAGGTTCAGATGCAGCGGTATCTGCAATTGAAATGATAAATCTGTTTCGCATCATGGAATCACAATAATAGCTTGGAGAAATAAATGAGAAAGTTGATATCTTATATAATAATATTTGCGCTTGGTTTTGCCATATGTATGTGCATTTATAATAAAAGCGGAAGATCGGTAAAGCCTACCGGAAACCAATCGCTAATGCAAAACCTTACACCCAACCCATCGACACGGATTATTAAAAAGGGCGAGAATCCTATTGCAGATGCAGCGGCAGAAGTGGGCCCATCTGTAGTTAATATATACACAACATCAGTTAGAGCAGTAAATGATCCATTCAGTGAGATTTTTGGATTTGGCGGACCGCCGCAGCAGCAGGTTGCAAAGGGCGCTGGTTCTGGTGTAATAATAAGCAATGACGGATATATTATAACAAATAATCATGTTGTGGCAGATGCACAAAATATTAAAGTAAAATTGATGGACGGCAGAGGATTTACCGCAAAGCTTATAGGACGTGACCCAAGAACCGAAGTTGCCGTAATCAAAATTAATGAAAAGAATCTTCCTGTAGCGCAGCTGGGTGATTCAGACAGCATTAATGTTGGAGACTGGGCAATTGCTATAGGAAACCCGCTTGGACTTGAAAATACGGTAACTGTAGGAGTAATCAGCGCTACTAAACGAAAAGATCAATCCGAACAAGGCACAATGCTTCAGGATATGATTCAAACAGATGCTGCCATCAATCCCGGCAACAGCGGAGGTGCATTGTTGGATATAAACGGCAAGGTTATAGGAATAAACACCATGATAGCATCAACATCCGGTGGAAATATAGGTATAGGGTTTGCTATTCCAATCAACTCCGCTAAAGTGATTGTTAAAGATTTAATAGAAAAAGGCAAGGTTATAAGACCGTATTTAGGTGCATCATTCGGAGACTTGTTAGGTGATCTTGGAGCTTGGTATGAACAGCATGGATATAAATCCGGTAAGGGAGCTGTAGTTGGCGATATAGTAAACGGAACACCGGCGCAGAAAGCAGGACTCAGACAAGGTGATATCATATTAAAAGTTGACGACATTAAAATAAATGATTCATCTGACCTTGTAAAAGCAATAGGAAGCTATAAAGTTGGAGATACAGTAAGACTTTCTATTTGGCGGGAAGGAAAAGAAATGCTGTTAGCCGCAAAGCTGGGAGAAATGCCCCAAGGCATGTAACGCACAAATCTGTGCATAATTCATAAATTCTGTAAACCGGTGTGATTAGTATCATGCCGGTTTATTTTGGCGCTAAAGCAAAGCGATGTTGTATCAATACTTGATAATTGCCAGTATGTTAAGGTATTATTATTTGACAATTAAAACAACAACAAAGACTATTAGGAATATATCATGATAATAGAAGTAAAAGGCGATGTTCTAAAACTAAAAAGCTCATTGGTAGAAAATCAATGGCCGGCAATCAAATCTGCGGTACGGCTATTGCTTAACGACCATCCAAACGGTGTTATTATAGATTGCAGCGGATTGACCCAAGTTTCTGAACATGGCGCCAAAACTTTCCTTGATGCCAGCAACTACATACAATCACATAATGCAAGAGTTGTAGTTTCCGGTATGCCGGAGAATCTGCTTGCTGAAATTCGCAATCTGCCAGGATTGAGATCGCAGCTGGTTCTTGCCAACAGTATAGAAGAGGCGCGGTCATCACTCAATTCTGTAGGTCAATCTGTGAGCACTAATCGACGGGGACCCGTTGTTTTAGTACCTCTGATTGGTGCATGGCATCAAATATTGGAATTCGCAGCTGCACATGCAATAAACCGCAAGGCAGATATTCATCTTTTATATGTTATGCAAATACCAAGAAATCTGCCAATTGGCGTACCAGCTCCAGAAATAGAGAGTGATGCAGAAAATGCATTGCGCTCAGCTGAACAAGCGCTGAAAAAGAAGAATGTTCGTACCGTAAGACTTACAACAAGATCAAGAGACCTGATAGAAGGAACTACAAAATTTGCTATTGAAAACAAACCCGATATGATAGTTGTTGGGTATCAGAAGTCTGAGCTTACAAAAGACGGCGGCAGATGTCCTGTAATAAGTGTGCTCTGTCATGAGGCGCCTTGTGATGTAGCTGTATACTGTATATCGGAATAGCCTGTATAATCTATCCGGGGATTAATGTAAACTGCGAATTATCCTGATCTCCAGGATACACGGCGTTTAAATGCTCATATGCAGCGCGCGTAGCTTTTCTTCCGCTTGGAGTGCGGTTTAAAAATCCTATTTTAAGCAGATATGGTTCAACCATATCTACAAGTGTATCGGTTTCCTCATTGAGTGTAGCGGATATTGCCTCTATGCCAACAGGTCCGCCATTGTAGTAATCAATAATTGTGCGAAGAAGCGACCTGTCTAATTTATCTAATCCCATTTCATCAACCAGCTCACGCTTAAGCGCAATATCTGCAATCTCACGTGTTATAACACCGGTGCCCTTAACCTGCGCATAATCACGGACACGCCTAAGCAGTCTATTTGCAATCCTTGGAGTTCCACGGGATCTGCGGGCAATTTCCTCCGCCCCTTCTGATTCTATATCTGCCTGAAGTATTTTGGCTGAGCGCAAAACAACTCGGGATAACTCTTCATTGGAATAATAATCCATATGTGCAAATATGCCAAACCGATCACGCATTGGTGCAGAAAGCATTCCGGCACGCGTTGTAGCTCCAACAAGAGTGAATCGTTTTAATGGGACTTTTATTGTTTTTGCATAAGCGCCCTTATCAAGCACAAAATCTACCTGGAAATCTTCCATTGCTGAATACATGAATTCCTCAATGACTCGAGAGATGCGGTGGATTTCATCTATAAACAACACATCACCCGATTCCAAACCAGAAAGTATTCCCATAACATCCTTTGGCTTTTCAAGCGCCGGACCGCTGCATGAAACTATGCTTGCACCCATTTCAGAGGAGATAATATGTGAAAGTGTGGTTTTGCCTAAACCCGGGGCTCCATGCAGCAGAACATGCTCCAAGGGCTCATGACGCGCTTTGGCTGCCATTATAGCGATTTTCAAATTCTCTACTACTGCGGTTTGACCAATATATTCATCAAGAACCTTTGGGCGAAGACTCCATTGAGAAGGATCATCCTCTTCCGAAAATACTTCTGCGCGAACCGGAGTTTCTTCATGATTATCCGGACTGATAAGTTTCTTGCGTCCCATAGCTACCTCATTAGTCTTTGTTCATAAATAGTTTGTATAAGCTCTTCCGATGTTTTTATTGGTTTAGTTGATGCTTCTATTGCCTTATTAACCATATCTTTAGCCTCATTACGCTTAAATCCTATTTGAATGAGCACTTCAATGGCTTCGCTTTCAACATTCTCTTCAGGCTTGGATTCTAACTTGTAATCAGAATCTTGAAGTAGCGCAAACTTCCCTGCTTTGCCTTGAAGCGTGGCAACAATCTGACGCGCTTTTTTATCACCAATTCCAGGAAGAGACGATAGCTCCTTGTGATTACCGCTTTCTATCGCTTCGGCTATTGAGTGGAATGACTGCGATAATGCTTTTACTGCGGTTTTAGGACCCATGTTTGCAACGGTGATGAATAATTCAAAGAATTCCCGTTCTATTTCATTGCTGAATCCTATCAAGCGCGGAATAATTCTGGATTGATTGTTTTCATAGTAATGAAACGTAATAATTGATACATCTTTTCTTTCATCTTCGGTTTTATTAAGCAGCCACTTCATTACTGTAAGCGGAACCATTATTTCGTATCCTATGCCATTAACCCATAGAATAAATTCCGTGTCGTTTTTCAGCTGTGCACTTCCACGCATATATGAAATCATTTCAAACCGCCATTAAGTTATTTGCCAGCAAGCCTTAAATAATCAGCCTCTCGCTCTCCTCTTACAACATGACACAAAGCAGCTGCCAGAGCATCGGTTACATCAAGAGTATCAGGCGCAGATTTAAGATTTAATCGGGTGATTACCATCCGACGGATTTGTTCTTTGCTTGCTCTGCCATTGCCAGTAAGCGAACTTTTAATGTGCGTTGGCGCATAACTTGATATTGGCACATGGTTAACAGCCGCCGCAAGACATATCACTCCGCGCGCATGTCCCATCATAACGGCAACGCGGGGACGCTCATAATGTGTATATACTTCCTCAAGCGCTATCACATCGGGCTTAAATTCGGAAATTACTTCTTGGATACCATAGAATATTGTGGATAGACGCTTTTCAAGCGGATAGCCGCTTGATATATTGATTACTCCGCCTTCTACTAATGATACATCATCTCCAATAGAATCAATTATTCCATATCCGGTTACATTCAACCCAGGATCTATACCAAGTATTCTAAGGCTTTCGGAAGTTTTGTCCTTCATAAAAATCACCAATTCAAGGTAAAACATCGCACATTTGTTCTGTTTGTTATAAAAGCCATTGTAGCATCAAATTAGCTTGATTGTAAAGAATTGACCATTTATCAGCAATAATCCTTCACCCGTTTGCATAATATACAATCAATTCTTGCATAAAAGATAAAGCTTTCATATAATAATTACTATTTGGTGTGGAAAAATAAATGATAAATCCCGAATTACAAAATGACAGCATTAACTCCGATTATTCTGCAGAAAACAGCAGTTTTGAATTTGTATGGAAAGTGCATATGCTCAGCAGTGAGCCATCAAAGCTGCTTTTGATTCTTCCTGTTGTTATTTTAAGCGGAGTAATATGCTATTTTATTTTCAAAAGTATATTATACTTGGCTGTAATGCTCATTTTATATATCATAGCGTTGTCTGATTATATATTTCCTATAAAATATATAATAACCAATGAAACTGCATCAGCCCGCACTGTATTCTCATTCAGCGCCATTAAATGGGCAGATGTGAAAAAGTATTACATTGATCAATTTGGGATAAAGCTTAGTCCATTTAACAATAGAACAAAACTTGAAGCATATAGAGGAGTGTATCTGAGATTTGGCAAATATAAAGATCAGGTAGTGGATGTTGTAAAAAGGATGCGCGATGCACAATTTGAAGATTGATTTTTTTGAAGAACAATTGGATGCAGATAAAGCTGCAAAAATAATAGATGAAATTGCCTGCAAAGTATGCGATAAAGGAATGGAAACTGCTGCAGTATTATTTCTTGAAATGCACAAGCCGCTTGCATTTTTCGCTGGACAGTCGCTTATGGTTGCAACTCCAATACTGGCGCCAATATTTGGCATCAACAGCGTAAACAAATATTCACAAATATTTGGATCACGCATTTATGTGGAGCAATTAATTAAACGGATAGAAACAATATCAGATGAAAAGATGACAAGCAAAGTTAAAGCAGAAAAAAGGAGTCTTAATGAAACTTAGTCATGCATCACTGCCAATCGGTATATTAATAGGATTAATCTGCTTCTTCATTCTTTGGAAAATATTCTCTGCAAGACGCGGAAAACAATTATTCATAAGAAAAATACCTGGATTGAATGCAATAGATGAAGCTGTGGGACGTGCAGCAGAGATGGGACGCCCTATTCTCTTTGCACCTGGAATAATTGGCATTGATATATCTACTTTACAGGCTCTGTCTATACTTAAGCATGTGATTAAAATTGCGGCAAAATACAGAACAAGAGTGATTGTTCCTACAGCTGATGCGGTTGTGTATACACTTGCGGAAGATTTAGCCAGAGACACATATGCAGCTGAAGGAGTTCCAGAATTATTTGACCAGAACGATATAAGATTCTTGTCGGAGAATCAGTTTGCATATGCATCTGGTGTTGTTGGCATCATCAATCGTGAAATGGTGGCATCAAACATGATGTTTGGTTATTTTGCCGGAGAATCGCTTATACTGGCAGAAAGCGGCAACAGAATTGGCGCTATTCAAGTTGCCGGCACACCAAAAATCGATCAAATACCTTTCTTCCTTACCACCTGTGATTACACTATAATAGGTGATGAATTCTATGCTGCAAGCGCTTACCTTTCCCGCGAGCCTACCCTGCTTGGCAGTCTTGTGGGTCAGGATTATGCAAAAGCAGCCTTGATGATTATTATTATTGCCGGCATAATAACCTCCACTCTAATGAATATTTATCCTGAGTGGCAGAACAGCGTATGGAACTGGTTAAAGTGGTTTCAGGCAAGTTGAATAGTTAATTTTAAATTACAAATTTTCGGAGGATCAGTTGTTTACACATTATGTGGTAAAACCGGGTGCACCAGTATGGATGTGGATATTAGCTGTAATTGGTGATTTTGCTTTATTTGGAACAGCATTATTCCTTTTATTAAAGCTCGTTCCGATAAGACATAGAAAAACATTTATAGCAATTGTAACATTTTTAGCTGGCTTAATATATTCACTGGAATATTTCATTCCTGCCAGACCAAATACCGATAAGAACTTCATGACTGATTTTACCGATAAGCTTGATCCCATAACTACCGTTGTCTTCACCTTCGCAATAGGGCTTGGGGTGATAAACCTAATAAGATATCATGGAAAAATAATAACCAGAAAACATCCAAACAGACCCTTCAGCATAGGTTTCTTTATTGCATTTTTCGCTTTGATGATTGCCGGATTGGTAAAGGAATATATCCCCACAGATAAAACTGATAATCTCTATACGCTATTGTTTCAAGGCACCATAGTTCCATTGGGAGCCACAATGTTTTCTATAGTGGGATTTTATATTGTATCGGCTGCTTATAGAGCATTCCGAATACGGTCTGCCGAAGCTACATTAATGCTGATAGCTGCATTCATCGTTATGCTTGGACAGGTACCCATTGGCGCCGCAATGACAAGCTTTATTCCGACACATGGATGGCTGAGTAATTTGCGACTTGAAAACATGAGTTATTGGATATTAAATAATCCCAACATGGCAGCATGGAGAGGGATATCATTTGGAATAGAGATAGGCGCTCTTGCAATGTCATTAAGAATATGGCTGAGCCTTGAAAGAGGCAGCTTTTTTGATCAGGAGTTATAAACATGAAATGGTATAACTCAATTCAGCATATAGACAGCAGAATAATGTATTTAGTGCTTGTTATTGTTATAGTCTTACCGCTTATTTACAATATCAATCTGCCAATAATAGTAAGTCCGGCTGTAAAAAGCGCATATGACACCGTTGAAAACATGCCAAACGACAAAATTGCACTGTTATCGATAAACTGGGCTGCCGGCACAATTGCAGAAAACCAGCCGCAAACAGAGGCATTGATGCGGCATATGTTCATCAGTAATAAAAAATTCGCCATACTCTCATTCGATGTTCAGGGAAGTCAATTTGGCAAGGATATATCAGATAGGCTGGCAAAGGAATACAACAAGAAATATGGCGTAGATTATGTTCATTGGGGATATAGACCAGTATCTAACTTTGTTATTCTTATTCAAGGGATGGCAAGAGATGTTCCGAAGTCTATTATTAAAGACATCAACGGAACACCTATTACAGATATCCCAATGATGAAAAATATCAAGAATATAGATGACATAGGCTTAATTACAGAAATTACACCTTCCGGCACACTGGAGGTTTGGATAGCGTTCATATATGCGCCATACCGAACGCCTATCATATATGCACCCACTGCTGTTATGGCTCCGGAAGGATTCAATCCATTAGATGCGGGACAAATAAAAGGCATGCTTACCGGTATGAAAGGCGCTGCGGAATATGAGAAGCTGCTTGGACGCGCCGACTTTGCGTCTAAAGGAACATCTGCGCTGTCTACATCTCATCTGCTTATAATAATACTTATCATACTTGGCAATGTTGGATATTTAATATCCCGCAGGCAGCAGAAAGAACAACAAACATAGGCGGTATAAAGTGACGGACACTCTATTTGGATGGCTATCTGATAAAAACACTACACAGCTGATTACAGTCTGGATGGCTGCTGTGGGAACGCTTGCAATATATTCAATATTGTATAAAGAAAATAAAGCATATAGAATGGCAGAGCACATTTTCATTGGTGCAGCCACCGGTTATACCGTATACTTCGCATGGGCAAAAATACTAAAACCCATGTGGTGGGATAATAT
>JAPXND010000036.1:14548-20148 GCA_033808695.1 Armatimonadota bacterium | reverse complement strand
ATACAGGGATTATATAAGCTATTAATAAGGGAGGGAATAATAACAGTATCAAAGAAAAGGAAGCGGTATAAATCAAAGCCGTATGAACCGATACTGTTTCCCGGGGAACGATTCCAGGTAGATGTAAAGTATGTGCCAAAAGAGTGTTTAACAGGCAATTTAGCGGGCAAAAGATATTATCAGTATACAGCGATTGATGAATGTACCAGGAGGTCTAACAATGCTCCTCTTATGGTTCATAACTGGCGTTCTGCTTCCCAATATCCCAATTCTTTTATTGACCTATTGTAACTTTTGTTTGTTTAATGTACACAAATCTCTCTGCCCCTCCTTGTAAGAAACCATCATCAAGTATTACAATATACTAAGGCCATCATGTTTAAGTCGCAATGCCCGACAACAACAAACATGAGGAACATCTGAACCATACTAAACTGCTGTCGAAAGGTGGACATATATGAAACGTGTTGTAAGTGTAAGCTTAGGATCTACTAAAGGTGATTTTAGCACGACAACAACATTTCTTGGCGAAACATTTGAAATATCACGTATAGGAGTAAATGGTGATCAGAAAAAATTCATCCAGCTCATAAGCAGCCTCGATGGCAAGGTAGATGCATTCGGTCTTGGCGGTATAGATATGTATCTATATGCGGGGAAACGGAGATACACTATCAGAGATGCCGCAAAATTTGCATCATATGCTAAAACAACTCCAGTTGTAGATGGCAGCGGAATAAAAAACACCATAGAGAGAGAAACTATAGACTACCTGCAGAAAAAGCAGATAATCAACTTTTCAGATAAAAACGTCCTGGTAGTATGCGGTGTCGATCGATTCGGTATGGCTGAAGGCATTGCTAATCTTACAAAAAATGTTATCTTTGGCGATCTGATGTTTAATATCGGCGTACCCATTCCGCTCTTTTCATACAAAGCTCTTAAATTTGTTGCAAACACATTCCTTCCTTTAGTCGTCAATCTGCCATTCAGTTGGATATATCCAACCGGCGAAAAGCAGGAAAAAACCACCCCAAAACATGAAAAATATTTTACTTGGGCGGATGTTATAGCTGGCGACTACAAACTTATAGGCAGATACATGCCTCCGCCGGAATCTGGTGCACTGCAAAGAAAGTATGTTATCACAAATACACTTACAGCTGATGATCTTCAAAACCTAAAAGAACATGGAGTAAGTGCAGTCATCTCTGCAACTTGGGATATTGGGGGAAGAACGTTTGCCACCAATGTAATAGAAGGCATAATAATAACCCTGGCCGGCAAACATCCAAATCAAATGCGATCGGAAGATTATCTCGATGTGCTTCATAAGCTGCATTGGGAACCAACTATCCGCAGATTGTAATATTCTCAGCGAAAGGGTTTGATTAAAGTGGCAAAAGTTAGAGTTACTGTTATAAGGGAGTTTGAAATTCCTGATTCTTGGACTTTCTATACGCGTGAAGAAGATGATGCTCCCTTCCTTATGATTGATGGAGAAGCTTTTTGGCCGTCAATTCAATGGTATAGGAAAAAAGTCAATCCGTTTGACGGAACCGATGATTGGGAAGATGGACAGGAAAAAATGATTAGCAATATGGCAAATATAGTTGTACAGGAAAAAGAAACCATTGAAGAAATCGATGAGTTTATGTACGGTGATGACTCGGAAGAGGCTGATTAATCCAGCTTAAGGTCTTTTTTTACCGATTTCGATAAGCCTTTAACTACCAAGCTATAAGACATATCAACCATCATGTAAATCTCTTCATCGGGAATGCTGCCATCTATTTTTATGGTGTTCCAGTGCCATTTATTCATATGGTAGCCGGGAGTAATGGCTTTATATTTAGAACGAAGTATAAATGCATCGCCAGGGTCGCACTTTAGATTAACCCAAAGATCATTTTTCTTATCGCCAAACAGAGCAAACATCTTTCCTCCGACTTTTATAACCGCCGATACCATGTCAAACGGATATGTTTCCACCGCACAAGGCTTGCTCAGGCAGTAATGAATAAGTTCATCGTATGTCATAATCGCACCGCTATATCAAATTTCGTTCTCTCAGGCTTATCCACTTGTTGTCCCCAACAATAACATGATCCAACACATCAATGCCTATCAATTTGCCGGATTCTATCAATCGTCGTGTAAGCGCTATATCCTCTTTGGATGGGGCAGGGTCGCCGGATGGGTGATTATGCGCCACAATCACCGAAGCGGAATTCATGGCTATTGCCTCTCTGAAAAGCTCGCGCGGAGTGATTAAACTTGAATCAAGTATCCCCACCGTAATAGTTCTTGTTTTCAAAACTTCGTTCTTTGTATTCAAAAACAATGCCATGAAGTTTTCTTTTGGTTCATCGCGCAGGTATGGATTTACATAGTCAACAATATCCTGTGGATTCCGTATTGAAACCCTGGATTCTGCTGCTGCCCGTGCTAATCGCTTTCCAAGCTCAATCATAGCTTTTATCTGGGCCGATTTTGCTATTCCCAAGCCTTTTATACTGCTGAGTTCCTCTACACTTGCCGATACCAGCCCTCTAATTCCAGAGAACTTGGCTATTATGTGTTCTGCCATACCTATAGCGGAATATTCCTGTGTGCCTACCCTCAAGATTATTGCAAGCAGCTCTGCATTAGAAAGACTCTCTGCACCGTACTTTATCAGCTTCTCACGCGGTCTTTCATCAGATGGCAGTTCCTTTATGGCTGGTGTATATCTCTCGTTAGCCAAATTGCACCTCTAAAATTAAATAGCAGCAATTATTCATATATTTATGTTTGTTAGTCTGCAATGTCAGTCTGTGGATTGAATGAAACCTTTACCATACTTGGGCGAACAACCTTATCGCCTACCATATATCCCTTTTGAAACTCTTCAATAATTGTGGAATCGGGCAGCTCACTGTTTTCTTCACGCATCACAGCCTCATGAACATTCGGATCGAACGGCTGTCCTACTGCCTCAATTGATTTTAATCCTTCCTTTTCAAGAATATCAATCATCTGACGCAGAATAATCATTACGCCGCTGTGCAGCGCATCGAAATCTGTATTTTCTTCTGCAGCCTTTAATCCGCGTTCAAAATTATCCAACAAAGGAAGCAGTCGTATAACCAAATCCTCCGAGCCATACTTCCTTGCAAGCGCCATCTCTTCCTGAGATCTGCGTTTAAAGTTGTTGTATTCGGCAAGTGTGCGCAAGAATGTTTCATGTTCGGCTTCGGCTTTTTCTTCTGCCGCTTTGCATCGATTTTCCAGCATCTGAATAACTGTATCTTTGTCCTCATCAGGTTCATTTTCGGATTCGGAATCAGGCAATGCTTCACTGCTGTCAGCCTGTTGTTCTGTATCATTAATTTCATCTTCAATCGAAATTTTATGTTTTTTCATCAAATTCTCCTTTGCGGAAATTACTCCGCTTATGGTCAAAAGGTCGAGTAATCTACTCGACCCTCATAATTTTACCATCAAACCTGTTTAATCTGATCTGATGTTTATATTTACCCTAAACTCAGAGATGTAAGCAAACTGCTGAGATTAGATGCCATAAACTGCACGGCAGATACGGCGCGTTCATAATTCATACGTGTTGGACCAATTACTGCAATACTGCCGCAAACCCTTTCGCCGATGGAATAAGCAGACACAACAAAACTGCATTCCTGCATCTCGGCAATACTGTTTTCAGATCCAATAACTACCGATACATCACGCCCCAGCAACGATTTCCCCAATATCTGAAATAGATTCCTTCTATTCTCTAAGGCTTCCATTATTAATGCTATCTGCTCACTGTGCATAAATTCCGGCTGTCTTAGTATATTGCTGGCGCCTTCTATAAACAACTGACCATTGTCATTATTACAAAGCGACTGCTTTAAAGCATTGATAACACTTTCATACAGCGCCTTCATTCCTGCAATCTCAAACGGCAGAGGCAATGTTGATTTATGAAGCAGCTCATTATAATCAACACCTTCAAATCGCTTGTTAATGAAATTAGTCATAGCCAGCAGGTCTTCAAGCTCTATGCTTGAATTATAGTTAATAGCGCGGTGATCTATTCGTCCGTTATTGATAATTATAACTGCCATAATTCTGTTGTTCCCAACAGATAGAAGTGCAACCTGCTTTAAAGCTATAGTATCAAGCTGTGGAGTGGTTGCAAGCGATGTATATTGAGTAAGACCTGTTAGAATACGGCATGTGCGTTGAAGTATATATTCAACCTCACCTTCAAATGGATCATAGCTTCTTTTTGCCCTTTTGCTTTCATCATCACCAAGAGATGTTACCGGCATAAGGGTGTCTACATAAAACCTATATCCAAGGTCAGAGGGAATCCTGCCGGCTGAAGTATGAGGCTGACGCAGATATCCCAATTCAGACATAGCTGCTAGCTCATTGCGAATGGTTGCTGGTTTTATACCAAAGTTATATCTGCGTGCAAGAGTTTCAGAGCCAATTGGTTCAGCTGTTTCAACATAATCATCTATAATGGCTTTTAATATTTGGCAGCGTCTTTCGCATAAATTCATCATAAACACCACATTATGGTAAATATATAGGCTTTCAATCTATATACAATATTCCTATTTAAGTATACCATCACGCAGGTTGAGTGTCAAGGCAGCTGGTATAAATAAATAGCTATAATAATATGGTAATGATATTATTTAAAATCGCATATTTTTGTGATAAGATAATATGAATTTGCATTGATGAGATTATGCTGTGAAGGTGTCATTTGCGCTTGCATTGCAGTGGGATTGAAATTGATATGTGGAATAATAACTTGCTGGATAAAAATAACAACAAGCCAATTGGCAACAATATTTCTGAGAAACTTGCAGAATTAGAGAATATAGCTTTTGAGTATTGCGAAAAAGCCATATTCTCTTTATTAAATTCTACAAGCAATGTCAATGATGATAAATATAATAAATCCTTCTATAACTTGGGAAGAAATAGAAGAGATATTCTAAATATTTATTCCATATCTGTTATTAACTTCTTCTACATGCTCATAATGAGCGATGTTTTTCAATTTTGATGCTGCTGGTCTATCAAGTATAATGGTTACTTTTCCTGGATGCAGCTGCAATGCTGATGCTGTTATCTGCGAAGTTACAGGACCTTCAATAGCTTTTGCCACTACCTCTGCCTTTTTCTCTCCATTTACAATCATAAGCGCATGTCTGGCTTCCAGAATAGTTCCTATACCCATTGTTATAGCAAAATGCGGCATTTGCTCTCTGGCGATACCTGCTTTTTTATAAAAAGCTTCATAATTATCATCCAGTGTTTGCCTTGTAAGAGTCTCCACTCTTGTTCTTGATGCCAAAGATGACCCTGGTTCATTAAATCCCCAGTGACCGTCTCCACCTATACCTAACAGCTGTATATCCACTCCGCCTGATCTTTTTATTTCATCCTCATACCATGTGCAAAACTGATAGGGATCCTTTGCTCTGCCATCAGGAACATGTATGTTTTCCTGCTTAATGTTCAAACCCTTAAATAGCTCTTCATACATAAATCTTGCGTAACTCTGATCGACTTCATATGAGCTTGCAAGATCAATT
>JAPXND010000036.1:0-14538 GCA_033808695.1 Armatimonadota bacterium | reverse complement strand
GTTTTCACATTGCTAAAATCAAGACCTTCTTCTTTATGCATTCTTACCAGCTCATGGTAGGTTCCAATAGGGGTTCCGCCAGTTGCAAGTCCGAGCACGCAATTGGGTTTCTCTTTTACAAGATTAGCAATAATCTTGGCTGCGGCAATACTCATCTCCTTGTAATCGTCTCTAATTAATACATCCATACTATACCTCTTGAAATAGATTGAATGGTTTTGATTGCCATCACGATAATTATATCACATGAGAAAAAAAACTAAAATAAAATTCTGGTATTCTCGAAAATTTGGAATAAAAAATGAATTTATTTTTTGCCTTTTCGCGCCTTTTTAATGTTTTAAAAGAGATTTTTAAAATTCCTGAACATCAAAATACATCTTTTCTTGACGATATTCCAACTTTAGGCTATAGTAAAAGCACTTTTTTATTACAGGGAAGCACATCATGATATGTCCATCTGATAAAGCAATTCTTAGGCAGCTTGCCATCAAAATCAGTGAATATGCAGCCTTGCCTATCCAAAATGAGCGCCGCAGCCTTTGGTATAAGCACAATTCACTTGTAAAAACCCGCCCGGTTATCTTCTGTGACCCTGAAAACAGCTGGAACGAAATTATCCCCCAATCTGATTTGCAGTGTAAGGATTCGCTTGCCCGCAGCTGGGAATTTGGTTTAAGAGTTTCTTTATTCCGTGCTGAAAAACTGAAAGATGACGTTGTTATAACTGCGGATTTTAATATCAATCATGTTAATACGCAAACCGATTGGGGCATGCACGAAACGCTAATAGGCACTGGCGCTGGTAAAGCTTATACTTGGAATTCTCCTCTTAAAGATTACAATGACTTTGATAAGCTTAAATTCCCTGAAATAACGATTGATTACAAGGCTACACAGGATATAATGTCGCTTGCTCAGGAGATATTCGGCGATATTCTTAATGTGCGCATCAAATCTGTTTGGTGGTGGACATTAGGAATGACCTCGACCTTTGTTCTAATTAGGGGGCTTGAACAGATGATGTATGATATGATTGATAAGCCCAAAGACCTGCATAGATTAATGGCTTTTCTGCGTGATGGCAATATGGCGAAAATTGACTGGCTTGAAGATAACAATCTGCTCTATCTTAACAATGATGGTACATATGTAGGGTCTGGTGGATTTGGCTGGACAGATGAGCTCCCTCAAAGCGACTTTGATGGCAAGGTGCGCACATGCGATATGTGGGGGTTTGCTGAAAGTCAGGAAACCGTTGGGGTCTCACCAGACATGTTTGAAGAGTTCATATTTCCATACCAGCTTTCATTGCTCAGCAGGTTTGGACTAAACTGCTACGGCTGCTGTGAGCCTGTTGACACCAGATGGCATATTATTAAGCAAATCCCAAATCTGAGAAGAATATCAGTTTCACCATGGTCATCTATTGCTAAAATGGCGGATTATCTGCATGATAAGTATGTCATGTCAATCAAGCCTAATCCAAGCTTACTTGCAATGGATTCATTTGACGAAGGATTGATACGTGAAAGCCTGCGTGATTTTATGCAAAAGGCAAAAGGATGCTGTCTGGAAATCATAATGAAAGACACTCATACCCTGCGTAATGACCCAGACAGAGCTGTAAAATGGGTGCAAATTGCGCTTGAACTGGCAGAGGAATTTGCACCGTAAGGCTAATCCCATATTGCTTAAAATAATCTTAATATACCTACTTTATCTTATCGCCTATAAGCAGATACTCTGTTTTAAAAGTTTCCGGCTCATTTTCATTAAGATAGAAGATGCGCGCCCCGCGAAGGCGATTTTGTTCCGTCTCGTCATCTGATTTTATGCCGTAGGTGTCATAGCCAATTCCGCCGGAATACCCAAGAGTGATGCCGTACCAGTTTCCCACGAAGGTATTGATATGCTCGTGCCCCGCAAAAATTCCTTTAACATCTCCGCGTTCCAATGCAGCTGTGAACAATCCGCTGTTGAACTTGGATGGAGCTGGATTCTCATTTATTTCGCCGGTAAAATCACTAAAATCACGATAATAATTGAATTCCCTTAAGGGTATGTGCATGAACATCAATGAAGGGATTTTTCTGCCGTATGTTTTCTCAAGCTCAATTGAAGTATCCCAGTACCAGCGGACCTGAGAAAAGCATACCCAAGCATAACTGCGGACTTCTACTCCTCCTATTATATCAGGTGCATAGGAATTGGAATCTATCAGCCATACAGCAAATATGGGAGTAGTTGATTCAGAGCTCTCAATCAGCAGCAAGTCATTCCCCGAACCGTCAATATCAGCTGGGCCAAGTGTATTAATGTTATGAGGATATTCCATAAACATTTTGAGCATATCATCTTTAGTGATATTCAATTCAGCAAGTCCATCTGTTTCATGATTGCCAAAAGTAATTGCCCACGGTATAGATCGATTTTCCATAGGTATTGCATTTTGAGCTATCGACCGCTTTAAATCATCAAGTGATTTAATATCACCTGTAGGAACTGTGTCGCCTGTTATCAATACTAAATCCGGATTAGTTTCATCAATCATATAATCCATAGCCGTTTTGGTTCTTTCATCCAGTATGCGGCTGTTGTGTGTGTCGGTAAACTGCAATAATTTAAAAGAACCGTTTTTATCAAATTTCAATTTTCGAAGTTCTGTAGTCATTACTGCCTCCATTCTATACGGTATTGTTAGTTAATATTGCAACAGCATAACATTCTATGCCTAATCCTTTGCCTATATCTCCAAGTCCTTCAGCGGTGGATGCCTTAATATTGATTCCATTCGGATCAATTCCAATCGCCTCACTGATGTTCTTTTTCATTTGCTCGCTTGCTTTTGCAATTTTCGGCCGTTCTGCAACAAGAGTTACATCAACATTTTCAACCTGCCATCCACAGTTTTTCACCAGCGTGGATGCATGAGCAAGAAGAATCAGACTGTCTGCATCTTTATATGCAGGATCCGTATCTGGAAAATGCTTTCCTATATCGCCCAGTCCTGCAGCTCCAAGGAGAGCATCCGCAATTGCATGAAGCATTACATCTGCATCGGAATGCCCAAGAAGTCCTGTATCGCCAGGAAATTCCACTCCGCCCAAAACCAATCTCCTACCGTCTGCAAATTTATGTATATCATAACCATGCCCAATACGATGCTTCATTTTCAACTCCATCTCAGGATTTCCATTCTTTAAAATTGATTCTGCTGTTAATAAATCATTTGGAGTGGTAATTTTGATATTATTGTAAGATCCTTCAATGATTTTTACTTTTATTCCTATCCGCTCTGCAAGAGACGCGTCATCCGTTCCATAATATCCGTCATTATATGCTGATTTATAAGCGGTTTTGATGGTGTCTATAGCGAAGGTTTGAGGTGTTTGCACTGCAAACAGATTACTGCGGTCGGGGGTTGAATCTATTGATGTTCCATCTGATGATATCTTGATTGTGTCTATAACAGGTATGGCTGCTATTACAGCTTTGTTAATGGCTGCTGATTTTATTGAGGCGCTGATGATTTTTGAAGTGATAAACGGACGTGCAGCATCGTGTATTACAACTATATCGCAATTCTCAGCAGCTGCTGAAAGCCCATTCCATACCGAATCCTGCCTTACATTTCCGCCGGCAACTATCTTTGCAGGTTTAGTGATATTATACTGTTTAAGTAAATCATTTGCTTTATCGATATAATTTTGGCGGACAACAAGAATAATCTCGGTAATATCATTACATTCCTGAAATACAGATAATGTTCTTATAATCAGCGGAATCCCGCATATATCAACAAATGCTTTATCAGTACGGCTACCGAGTCTTTTTCCTTGGCCTGACGCTGGAATAATTGCGGATGTTACGATCAATCAGATCTTCCTCTTCTTCCTGGACAGATTTCAGATTGGCGAATATCATCTTGCCTGCAACAGTTTGCAATACGCTGGTGACTATAACATCAACATAACTGCCTATATACTTTCTTGCACCTTCAACCACTATCATAGTTCCATCATCTAAATAACCTATTCCCTGATTGATTTCTTTACCGTCTTTTATGATGTTGATAGACATTTCTTCACCGGGCAATACTACCGGCTTAAGTGCATTGGCAAGTTCGTTTATGTTTAAAACCTTCACACCCTGAAGCTCTGCTACCTTATTAAGATTAAAATCGTTAGTAACAATATAGCCGTCTATTTCTTTAGCAAGTTTTACAAGACGTGCATCAACTTCTTCGGTGTTTTCTGGATCAACAGGAGCTGATTGTTTTATGATAAGATCATGTGACATATCCTTGCGCATTTGATTCAAAATATCCAAGCCGCGTCTGCCTCTTGCTCTTCTCAGGGAATCGCTGGAATCAGCAATGTGCTGAAGCTCTTCAAGAACAAATGTAGGTATATAAATCTTTCCTTCCAGAAAACCGGTTTGACTGACGT
Source organism: Armatimonadota bacterium (assembly GCA_033808695.1). GTDB lineage: Bacteria > Armatimonadota > UBA5829 > DTJY01 > DTJY01 > JAPXND01. Next base: position 10,087 of record JAPXND010000036.1, on the reverse strand, counting down.
CAGATATACGCCCATCGATGATAACATTTGTATCAAGTATTTTAGGTTTTTGAATTTTGTCATCTACTTCTGCATCTTTACTCAATCCTGGAATAACATAATATTTAATGTCATCCTTCATGCTTAAAAGAGCCATTATACAGCCATATGTTATCAAAAGACCGGTAAATGCCATTATTAATGGGCTTTTTACACTTGTTATAGTAAAAATTGCTGGCAAAAACAAAAAACTTATCAGCAAACCAATGATTAATCCAAGCAGGCTGATTAGTTTATCGGTGGTAGACCATTCACGTAAATGGTCATTCAATTTTATTATCTGGCGGAACAATATTGAACCTGCTAAAACTCCTATTAATGCACCTGTTATTATGAATAATAGAATATAGATACTAGTCCATATTCTATCTTCATTTATCATAGCATCAATTTTTCTGATTAGACTGAAATTCTTAATATCGTTCCTTTCAACAATTCTTTCCGGCTGCGGCGATGCATTTGGAAATACTTGATTGTATTGAATGTCTGATGTGGCAATTGATTCGGTAAGCCACCAATCTAAAGTTGGTTTTATTATCAATAATTCAGAAATAATAACTATACATAATATGAACAACACCCAAAACGGTCTTGTAGACAATTGCTTACCCTCCTAACGATCAACCTCTCCCAATACAATATCTAAGCTTCCAATTATGGCAACGGCATCTGCAATTTTCCAGCCTATTAACATGTCGGAAAGCGCTGCCAGATTAATGAATGAAGGCGCTCTCCAATGCAGTCTGAATGGATTTGCTGATCCGTCGCTTACCAGATATACACCCAGATCGCCTCGTGGCGATTCAACTCTTGTATATATTTCTCCCGCTTGTGGTTTAAGAACTTTTGGCGCTTTTGCTGTGTAATCACCTTCTGGAAGTCCGCCAATTGCTTGCTCAATGATGCGCAGACTCTGCATTATTTCCTGTGCTCGTATTTTATATCGACTCAAACAATCGCCTTCCGGCTGAGTTATTACATCAAATTCAATGCGGTCATAAATTGAATACGGTTGATCCTTGCGCAAATCAAATGGCACTCCTGACCCGCGCAGTGGAGGACCGCTCATAGCCCAATCAAGAGCGTCTTCAGCAGAGATGTATCCTACACCCTTGCTGCGATATATTAGTATGCCATTGTTTGTTAATAAATCATCGAATTCTGCCATTCGAGAGGGCATTTTTTTGAGAAAAGCTTTTAGTTTAGGTTCAAATCCATCTGGAATATCTTTGGATACGCCGCCAGGACGAATATAACTGTATGTTAATCTTGCTCCGCACACCATCTCAAACATGTCACATATGTCTTCACGCTCACGGAATGCATACACAAACGGTGTGCTGGCTCCAATGTCTAAGCCATATGCACCTAAGAAAACCAGATGGCTTGCTATGCGTTGAAGCTCCATCATTATAACTCTAATGTATTCAGCCCGTTCTGGCACTTCAATATGCATAAGCTTTTCAATAGCCATTGCATATACGGTGTTGTTAATCATAGATGAAAGATAATCTGTGCGGTCAGTAAGTGTAATGAACTGAGTGTATGAGCGTTTTTCAGCCAGTTTCTCAACACCGCGATGCAGATAACCTATGTCGGGCTTTGCATCAATAATAGTCTCGCCATCTATGGTTAGCATTACTCTCAACACCCCATGTGTGCTAGGATGCTGCGGGCCCATGTTAATTTGTACTTCTTCAGTGTGTATCATATTTTATAGTCTTTTCGAAGTGGAAATCCTTCCCAATCTGGTTCAAGAAGAATACGGCGAAGGTCTGGATGACCTTCAAAAACAATTCCAAACATATCATATGCTTCGCGTTCCTGCCAGTTTCCGGCTTTCCATACGGAGCAAACAGATGGAATTACAGGCGCTTTTGCATTTAGTTTAACCTTTAGTATGAGTGAGTGCTTCAATTCATATGAGTAAAGGTGATAAACAACTTCTATTCTGTCGGAGTAATCAACTCCACAAAGTGAAGTTAGATAATCATACTGAAGTCCATTTGTTTCTTTGAGGAAGCTGCATAAGTCAGCAATGCGGTTTGAGTTGACGTAAAATACTTGAACGCCGTCTATTTCACCGGCGTCATCTACTGATGATGCAAATGAGGCAAGAACTGCTTGTTTTATTTCAGTTGAAGATGCCACTATTCTGGTTTCCTTCCCATGGTTTCTTTGCCTATTTTTTCTCTTAATTTGAGGCATGCATCAATAACAGCTTCGGGGCGGGGCGGACATCCGGGAACATATACATCTACTGGAATGACTTTATCAATGCCCTGCACAACGCTGTAGGAGTCATGAAACGGACCTCCGGATATTGCACATGACCCGATGGCTATTACATAACGCGGTTCTGCCATCTGCTCATATATACGTTTTATTCTAGGCGCCATCTTTTTTGTAACGGTTCCGGCAACTATCATCAAATCACTTTGACGGGGCGTAGAGCGAAAGAACATTCCAAATCTGTCTAAGTCATATCGGGATGCGCCTGCTGCCATTAATCCCTCTACGGCGCAGCATGCAAGTCCAAACAGCATGTACCAAAGTGACGATGAACGCGCCCAGTTAACAGCGATATCTAAGTTAGTAGTAATAACATGTGTGATTTTATTATCAGGAAGCTTGTCAATTACTCCCATTTCAAAACTCCCTTTTTCCATGCATAGAGCAATCCAATGAACAATATTGTTATAAATATCAGCATTTCAACAAAAGCAAACATTCCCAGACCAGATGCCTTAAAGTTCCTCAGCTCTTTTGCCCAGGGAAATAAAAAGACAGCTTCAACATCAAATATAACAAATATAAGGGCAAATATGTAATAACCAACCTTAAACTGGCGCCTTGCGTTTCCTGTTGGAATTTCACCGCATTCATACGGCTCTGGTTTAGCGCCGGTAGGATTATAGTCGGGCCTTAGCGCCCACGATATCCATAATGCGGCAATTGAGAACGCTATTCCGATTATGGCGAATAATGCAATGTATGCGTAGTTGTTTCCCAATTCATCAACCCCATTATCTTTGCAGATCAATTTTACTATTATCTTAATAATCATATTATTATAACAACTATACAGGCTAACGTCAAAGAATTATGAATTATTTATATATTTTTTATTTAACTCATCTAAACGCAATATGGTAGAATATGTATAACCTAATAAACTAGCAAGGAATTGTTAATGAGCATAAAGATAATGCATTTTGCAGATACTCACTTTGGCATAGAGAAATACGGGCGAATTGACCCTGATACCGGAATGAATTCCAGACTGCAGGATTTTCGCAAATCGTTGGATTGGGCTATAACTACAGCATTGGATAATGATATTGACATTGCGCTTTTTTCGGGAGATGCATATAAGGCGCGTGACCCTAATCAAACTCATCAGCGGGAATTTGCATCTTGTATACGAATGCTGACGGAATCGAATATACCGGTGGTAATGATTACCGGAAACCACGATCTGCCAAATACCAAAGCTCGTGCCAATGCCATTGAAATATTCAGAATACTTGGAGTTTCTAATATCCACATTATAAGCAAGCCGGAAGTGATTACAATAAGCACAAAATCCGGACCTCTGCAAGTAGCAGGATTGCCTTATTTACTGCGAAGCAATGTGCTTCAGAAGGATGCATGCAAAAACAAAACTATCACGGAAATAACGGATATGATGGTTGAAAAATACAGTGATTATATAGATTATCTTGCGCATAAGCTTAATCCAGAAATTCCTTCTGTATTTATGGGGCATTTCTGGGTTAAAAATGCTAAAGTAAGCGGAAACAACAATTACCTTAACGCATCGGAACCGGAAGTCCTTCTAAGCAGTATAATCGCTCATCCGTTTGATTATGTTGCAATGGGGCATATACATAAATATCAAAACCTTAATCAGAATGGCTCGCCGCCGGTTGTCTATTCCGGGAGCATAGATAGAATAGATTTCGGCGAATATGAGGAGGATAAGGGATTTGTAATTGCCGATGTGGATAAGGGCGCCTGCAATTATAAATTTGTTCCCATTCCGGTACGCCGATTTGTAAATATAGAGATTGATGCAGATTGCGAAGATCCTACAAAAAAAATCGTTGATGAAATAGGCAAATACAATATAGATGATGCTGTTGTAAAAATATCATACAAAATTTCACAGGAGCGTATGCCGCTTATATGTGAGCAGGACATAAGGTCGGCGTTGTCATCCGCATTCATGATTGTGTCGATTAATAGAGAAGTAACCGTTGATAAAACACTCGTGCGGAGCAATTTGCTTAACGAATCACTTGATCCTGTTCAGGCATTAGAGATGTATTTCAATACAAAGGAAAATCTGCGCGGCCAAGAAGAAGAGCTGATGGAATATGCAAAGCCCCTAATTGATGAACAGCTGGCAGAGGAAGCAATGTTATGATTCCAAAGAAACTTGAACTAAGAAACTTTTTAAGCTACGGCGAACATGTTATGCCGTTAGACTTTACAGGAATGCAGCTTGTCTGCCTCTCTGGCGATAACGGGAATGGAAAATCCGCTATACTTGATGCAATCACCTGGGCGCTTTGGGGTGAGGCGCGCGCTTCAGCGGATGACCTGGTTAGGCTGGGCGCCGATGAAATGCGCGTTGTATTTGACTTTGAGTTAGCCGGCGATATGTATAGAGTTATTAGAGGCCGCAATAAGCGCAGCTCTGCCAATGTTTGGGAGTTGTATATATTTGATGAATCTGGCGGTTTGCGTTCCATTACAGGGCAGGGCATGAGGGATACCGGAGCAAAAATAAAACGTCTGCTGAGAATGGATTACAAAACATTTATCAATTCCGCCTATATACAGCAGGGCAGGGCGGATGAATTCACTAAGCAGAGTGTGGGCGATAGAAAGAAAATCCTTGCGGATATCCTCGATCTGAGCAGATATGATGCTTTGGAACAGAAAGCAAAGGAGCGACGGAATGATTCAGAGCTGACCATCATCAAGCACGAGCAGCAAATCAACATGCACCAAAACGAGCTTGAAGACGAATCAGCATGGAAAACAGAGTTGGAAGAAACTCAAAAGAGCCTTAATGAATTTGAAAAGCAGATTGATGTATATGAAGATGAAATCAACAAGCTTAATACAAAACAGAAAGAGTTGGATGCAGAGACTCAAAAGGTTGGTTATTCAAGAAAACAAATAGAATCTCTGCAGGCTGAAAAAACGGCATTGGAAACGCGAAAATCTGAGCAGGAACGGCGGATTAACTCATACAAGGAGATAATCAGCCAAAAACAAGTAATCCTTGACGGCATCAAAAAGTTGAATCATTCAATGGATTTAAACACGGAGCTGGATAAAAAACTCTATCAGCTTCGTTCTTTAGAAAACGATAAGACTTCCGTTCAAATGCTAGTCAACAATGAACAAAGACGCCTTGAGCAGGATCTTCAAAATCTCAAAACACAGCTTGCAGATGCTGAAAGTCGAATAAAAGCAATCGCGAAACTGGAAGCTGAAACCAAACCGTTATATGAACAAGCATCGGAGCTTGAATTGCTCTCTAATAAGCTTGCACAGCTCTACCAGCATCACAGCGATTTTTCAAATCGGCTTGGTGAATTGAAAAACCAATACACTCATGCAGTTGAGCAAAAGAAGGATCTTGAAGGCAAAAAGCTGATTTTGTCCAAACCGGGTGCAAAATGCCCAGTGTGCAAGACAGAGCTTGGTGAAGACAAGCATCATACCATCCTTGAAGATTATACAAACCAGATAAACGATATTGATGCGCTGATACATGATTATAAAAAGCAGGGCGTAGAAGCAAAAAACAATCGTGATAATACAAAAAAAGAGATTGACAGCATAGAAGCCAAGATAAAATTCGCTCAGGCAGTTAAGGAGCAGATTACAAGAGCGGAAATACAAATTGCTGAATATACTAAATCCGCCAGTATGAAACCGGAAATAGAGAAATCGATATTATCAATTTCAGAAGAACTAAAAACCCAGAGCTTTGCAAAAGAAAACATGCAAAACCTGAAATCTATTGACGAAAAAATACGATCGCTGGAGTATGACGAAATCGCACACAGAAAAATACGCGAAGAGCTGCCTGATCTGCGAAAATTTGAATCTATGGAGATAAAACTCAAACATGCAGAAGAGAATCTCTCTGCGGATGAAAGCGATCTTCATTCTACTGCTGAGTTGATTGATGCTCGTTCAAAGCAAATCAACGAACATCTTGCAGTCATTGATTCCTATAAACCCATTGCAGAAGAGCTTAAAAATCTGCAAAAGACTATTGCAAATACAACTCTGGCATTAAATTCGGCAAGAACGTATGAAAAGACGTTTATCGGTAAAATTGCTGGTCTCGAAAATTCCCTGAAACGCTGTGATGAGCTGCGCAGCGAAATCAAACTAAGCCAAAAGGAGCTTGTAAAGGCAAAGAGAGATAAATCAATCTATACGGAATTGATGCTGGCATTTGGGAAAAAAGGTGTGCAGGCGCTGATTATAGAAAATGCCGTTCCGGAGATACAGGAAGAGGCAAACCGACTGTTGGCGCGTATGACCGATAATTCCATGCAGATTAGCATAGAAACTACAAGAGATAAAAAGACCGGTGGTATTGCTGAGACCCTTGATATACACATCAGCGATGATATGGGTACTCGTCCGTATGAGTTATACAGCGGCGGAGAGGCATTCCGCGTAAACTTCGCCCTTAGAATTGCATTGTCACGGCTTCTTGCAGGACGTTCCGGCGCCAGGCTTCAGACTCTCATAATTGATGAGGGCTTTGGCACACAAGACGGAAAAGGCCGCGAAAAACTGATTGAGGCAATTGACAGCATTAAAGACGATTTTGAGCTGATACTTGTTATAAGCCACATTGATGAACTTAAAGATGCGTTCCCAACACGGATTGAGGTTACCAAGGATGAGTATGGCTCTCAAATTACCGTAGCTTAATTGATATATTTCTTTCCCTTTTGTCCCATTTGTGTGGACAAAAGGTCAACATTTTGGATAGAATAGAAGATATCAAATAAATCAACAATCTCTCTGCACTCTCCATAAAAAACATGTGCTGAGATAGATATATAGAATTGTCAGGAAATATAAATGTCTGTTCCAGGTTTTGTTCATCTTCACAACCATTCGGAATTCAGTCTGCTTGATGGCGCCTGCCGCATCAAAGATATGGTAAACCGTGCGGTAGAACTCGAAATGCCCGCAATAGCGCTTACCGATCATGGTGTAATGTATGGAAACATAAACTTCTACAACACTGCAAAATCAGCCGGAATAAAGCCAATTCTGGGATGTGAAGTTTATGTTGCACCAAGATCGCGCACTGACAAGGATTCCAAGTTAGACAGAGACCTGTATCATCTTGTTCTTCTGGCAAAAAGCGAAGCCGGATACAAAAATCTTATCAAGCTTGTAAGCATTGCATATCAAGAGGGATTCTATTACAAGCCCCGCGTAGATAAAGAGCTTCTCAGCCAATACAGTGATGGACTGATAGCAATGTCAGCATGTCTTGGCGGAGAGATACCCAATGCTGTGATGAGAGGCGACTCCGCAGCAGTTGATAAATCTGTAAACGAATATGTAGACATCTTCGGTAAGGATGACTTCTATCTTGAATTGCAGGATCATTTCCTTCCCGAACAGAAGTCTGTTAATAAGGCGCTGATAGATATTTCGTCAAAGACTGGTATAAAATTGGCGGTCACCAATGATGTGCACTACATATACAAGAAAGATTCCGCTTCGCACGATGTTCTTCTATGCATACAGACAGGGCAAACGATAACCGACCCAAACAGACTAAGATTTGATTCGCAGGAGTTTTACTTAAAGAGCGCGGAAGAAATGAGTTTGCTCTTTCCTAATGTGCCGTCGGCTTTGGAAAACACTCTTGAAATAGCGGACAAATGCAACTGCAATTTTGATTTCAACCATTCCAGCATGCCCGACCCGGGTATACCCGAGAATCTTACTGCCGGGGAATATATGGCGTCAGAAGCCTATGATGGTCTCAGAAAAAGGTTGAAGCGTGAAATTCCAGAGGAGTATCGCGCTCAGCTTGATTATGAAATAGATCTGATAAACAAGCTGGGATTTCCTACCTATATGCTTATTGTTCGCGATTTCACCAATTACGCAAGAAATACCGGAATATATGTTGGTGCAAGGGGTTCCGCAGCTGCAAGTTTAGTCAGCTATGGGCTTGGAATAACCGATGTTGACCCTATTGAGTATGGATTGGCTTTTGAGCGATTCCTTAATCCCGAGCGTATTGAAATGCCTGATGTTGACCTGGATATTCAAGATGACCGCCGCGATGAGTTGATTCAATATGTAATTCAAAAGTATGGACAAGACAGAGTAGGGCAGATAGCGACATTTGGCAGTATGAAAGCAAGAGGCGCTGTAAGGGACTGCGGACGTGTTATGGGGATTCCTCTGGCGGAGGTAGATCATATATGCAAAATGATTCCTGCGTCACTTGGAATAACAATTGAACAAGCGATAGAAGAAAATCCTGATCTTAAAGCTGAATATGAAAACAATGAAGATATAAGAAATCTGCTTGATACAGCGCAAACCCTTGAAGGTCTTAATAGAAGCGTTGGTGTACATGCTGCAGGCGTGCTGATATCCGATGACCCTCTTACCGATCATGTGCCGGTGCATTTCGGCGGTAAAGGTGAAATTGTTGCTCAGTTAGATAAAGAAGACATAAAAAAAATCGGTCTTCTTAAAATGGATTTTCTCGGGCTTGCGAACTTGACCATCCTTGCGGAATCTGTAAAGAATGTAAAAGCGCATAGAGGCATAGATATTGATATTATGGAGATACCTTTGGACGATCCCAAGGTATTCGAAATGCTTGGCAATGGAGATACAAACGGCGTATTTCAGCTGGAAGGCGGCGGAATGCGCAAATATGTTACCGATCTAAAACCTAATTCAATAAGAGAGCTTGCAGCTATGGTGGCGCTGTACCGTCCCGGTCCTATGGCATTTATTCCTAATTTTATAAGAGCTAAATTCGGTAAAGATCCCATAGTATATCTTCATCCGCTGCTGGAGCCAATATTGGAAGAAACTTACGGAGTTATTTGTTACCAGGAGCAGGTATTGAGTATTGCACGGGCAATTGCAGGCTTCACAATGGGGCAGGCAGATGTTCTGCGCAAAGGTATGTCCAGCAAGAAAAAGGAGATAATGGACCAGCAGCGCGTAAAATTCCTTGATGGCGCCAGGAAGAATGGCATAGACGAAGAAATCGCTGTAAAGATATATGAGCAAATAGAACCATTTGCCGGATACGCTTTCAATAAAGCACATGCGGTATGTTATGCGTTTGTTGCTTACAGAACCGCCTATATGAAAGCTAATTATCCGGTAGAATACTATGCCGCGCTTCTTTCTGCCAATATGGATGACAAAATGAAGCTTGCCATGTATATAGATGATTGCAGCCGATTTAAAATCAATATACTTCCGCCCGATGTAAACAAAAGCGAATTTATATTCAGTGTTGAAGACGATTCAATCAGATTTGGACTTGGTGCAATCAAAAACGTGGGCAAAGGCGTAATAGATGCAATAGTTGAAACAAGGAAAAACAGCGGCGAGTTCACATCCCTGTATGATTTCTGCCGGCGGACAATTGATTCCAGCGTTGGTAAAGGTGCAGTAGAATGCCTTATCAAGGCAGGCGCATTTGATTCAATGAACAGCAATAGGGCGCAGATGCTATTTATTATGGATGAAGCTGTCTCTATGGCATCACGAGAGAATAATGACAGAAAGAGCGGTCAGGTATCGCTCTTTGACTGCGTTGAGGAAGAAAGCGTTTCTTACATGGAACCATCGAGTCTTCCGCAAGTTACCGATTTCAATTCCGATGAAAAGCTGACGATGGAAAAAGAGCTGCTGGGATTGTATCTGTCAGACCATCCGCTCAAACGCTTTTCGGAATTTCTGGCAAGTTCGGTAAATGCAACAAGCGAGGATGTTAAGGATA
>JAPXND010000035.1:0-20253 GCA_033808695.1 Armatimonadota bacterium | reverse complement strand
TGTATCAAAAACTGCAACCTGATGAGCATCGGGCATTACTTTCATTGCAGCTTCTATACCCATAAGATTAGGGGGATTATGAAGCGGCGCTAATTCACTTAATCTATCAATTGTTTTTATAACTTCTTCGGTAATAATAACAGATTCAGAGAATGATTCGCCGCCATGTACTACTCTATGACCAATTGCACCTATTTCCGATGTGTCTTTAATTGCACCGGTTTTAGCATCAGTTAATGCTGCAAAAACAAGACGCATGGCATCTTGGTGATTTTCCATTGGTGATTCATTTACAAATTTTTCTTTGTCTGTTGTTTCATGTTTTAGAATTGAACCGTCTGAACCAATTCGTTCTGCAATGCCTTTTGCAATTACAGATTCGTTTTCCATATCAATCAGCTGGTATTTCAAAGATGAACTGCCAGCATTTACAACCAATACTAACATTAATTTACCTCGTTATTGAATAGCCTGAACAGCCGTAATAGCAACTACATTAACAATATCTTCAAAATCGCAGCCTCGTGAGAGATCATTTACAGGTTTAGCTATACCTTGAAGAATAGGTCCGTATGCTTCTGCTTTTGCAAGACGCTCGGTAAGCTTATAGCTTATGTTTCCTGCCTGAAGATCTGGAAATACAAGAACATTTGCCTTACCTGCCACCGTGCTGCCCGGAGCCTTGCTTTTTCCTACCCACGAAACTAACGCCGCATCGCCCTGAAGCTCACCGTCTATGTTCATTGACGGATCTTTCTCTTTTGCCAAACGTGTTGCTTCTACAACTTTATCTACCAGCGGATCTTTGGCGCTTCCCTTTGTTGAGAATGAGAGCAACGCAACATTTGGTTCAACATCAAACAGCGACTTCATCGTACGTCCGCTGCACACAGCTATCTCTGCAAGCTCAGGTGCGGTTGGGTTCATTACAAGTCCGGAATCTGCATAAATAAACAAACCGTTTGCTCCATATTCGCAATCAGGAACTATCATTACAAAAAACGCTGACACTAGTGATACTCCCGGCGCTGTTTTAAGCACCTGAAGCGCTGGTCTTACAGTATCTGCGGTAGAGTGAGTTGCTCCTGATACTTCACCATCTGCATCACCAGATTTCACCATTAGCACACCGTAATAGGATACTTTTCCTGCCAAGTCATATGCCTGCTCAGAGGTCATTCCTTTTCCCTTGCGAAGCTCGTAAAGGGTATCAGCATATTCCTGTCTTTTGGGAGATGTTTCAGGATCTATGATTTCTATTCCTGAGATATCAATCCCTTTTTCCGAAGCTGTTTTTGCTACACTATTCGGGTTCCCAAGTACAATTGGAATTGCCAAACCGCGCTTTAGTGTTTCTGAGGCAGCTTTTATTACTCTTTCATCTATACCTTCGGGCAATACTATTCTTTTTTGCGCTTTACATGCCTTGGCATAAATGCCGTCCATAAAACTACTCATTTCCACTCCCCATATCAACTTTTTGATTCAATTTATCACGACCGTGTCTTATTGTTCCCTGTACTTTTGACACAAAGTTTTCTAATTCAGAAAGCACTTCCACAGCATAATCGTCTGCACCGTTTTTTATAACTCTTGCTTCCTGTTCTGCACTTATAATAATTTCTTTTGATTTAGCGTTAGCAAGGATTGTAATTTCATTAGCATCTACAAGTCTTGCTGCTTCCACTCTGCCATCTTCAACAATTTTTGCTGCTTCTGCTTTAGATTGATCGACTATCTGTTCTGCCTGTTCTTTTGCATTGTTTATGATTTGTTCGGCATCTCTGGTAACTCTTGATGCTGATTTCACATCCTCAGGCAATGAAGAGCGGATGTTTCCAACCAGATCAAAAAAATCATCTACATTTACTAAAGCTTTAGAAAAGATTTTAAAACTCTTTTTCTCTATCAATTCTTCTAGTTCATTTAGCAGTTCATATGTGTCCACTGTAATTGCCTCCATAACCATCGATTTGTACCGATTTACGCGATAATCGCTGTTATCTCAGTTTTTTTAACAGGTATTCTTCAACAATAGGAGGAACCAGCCCTGTTACCGGTTCTCCAAAACTTGCTACTTCTTTTACGGTACTGGAACTTAAATATGAGTATTCTGCATTTGTCATAAGGAAAACTGTTTCTACATTGCTTTCAAGCCTTCTGTTCATTAAAGCCATCTCAAATTCATATTCAAAATCTGAGAGCGCTCTAAGCCCTCTAACAATTGCATTTACGTTATGCTCCTTAGCATATCTTACCAAAAGTCCGTCTAATTCGTCTATAGTTACGTTGGGTAAATGCCAACAAGATGCCTTAAGCATTTCTTTCCGCTCTTCTTTTAAAAAGAGCGGTTTTTTATGAATATTAGTTGAAACAGCAACAATTACTTCATCAAATAAAGCAGCTGCACGCTGGATAATATCTATATGCCCGTTTGTTACGGGGTCAAAGCTTCCAGGATATATTGCTCTTTTCATTCTCAGCCTAAGGAAACCAGCTCAAAACTATTAAACCGTTTCACAATCTCTTTCCTAAGTTTTTGGTGAGCGTCTTTTTTTAGATACGAGTCACTCTTTACCAGTTCAAATGCATCTTCTCTGCTCTGTTCCAAAATATCAACATCCCGCAGAATATTGGCAATACGCAGCGATGGTATTCCACTCTGCCTTGTTCCATAAAATTCGCCGGGACCCCTTATTCGAAGGTCTTCTTCGGCAATTTCAAATCCGTTTGTTGTGCGAACCATAACATTAAGCCGATCTCTTCCTTCTTCGGTTTTAGGGTCTGCGATGAGCACGCAAAAAGACTGATGCTCTCCGCGTCCTACGCGCCCTCTGAGCTGGTGTAGCTGTGCAAGTCCAAATCTCTCTGCATCTTCTACAACCATTACACAGGCATTAGGAACATCAACTCCTACTTCTATTACAGTGGTGGAAACCAGAATATTAATTTCGCCATCTCTAAATTGGCGCATTATCTCTTCTTTTTCCGCCGGCTTCATCTGCCCATGAAGCAGCTGCAATTCCAAATCTGGAAACACATTGTTCGCAAGATGTTCTGCAAGCTCCTTTGCTGCTTTTGCCTGCAGCTTTTCAGATTCCTCAATGAGCGGACAGACTATGTATATTTGCCGTCCTTCATTTACCAGCTTCCTTACAGCCTGATAGACATGATTTCGTTGATTTCCAGTTTTCCAATGTGTACGAATAGGTTTCCTGCCCGGAGGCAGTTCATCGATAACAGATATATCAAGGTCGCCATACACAGTAAGAGCCAGAGTGCGCGGAATCGGAGTTGCTGTCATAACCAGCACATCCGGGTTCCACCCTTTTTCTTTTAGAGCCACCCTCTGCAATACTCCAAATCTATGCTGTTCATCAATAACTGCTAGGCCAAGCTTATTGAAATCTATATCATCCTGAATAAGCGCATGGGTGCCTATAACAACCTGAGCTTCACCAGATGATATAAGATCACGCGCTTTACGTTTTCCAGCAGCGGTAATGCTGCTTGTAAGCAAAACCGGCTTTATGCCTAATTTTTCCAGCATTTTAGAAATTACGTTATAATGCTGTTCAGCAAGAATTTCCGTAGGCGCCATTATTGCAGCCTGATAACCATTCTTAATGGCTATTACTATTGCTGCTGCTGCAACAACAGTTTTACCCGATCCCACATCTCCCTGAAGGAGTCTGTTCATTGATACAGATCTGCTCATATCACGCGAAATATCGTTTATAACACATCTTTGCGAATTAGTAAGCGTAAATGGCAAAGATTCAAAAAAATCCTTTGTGATTTCTTCCGTCACTTTAAAAGCTATACCATTGGTATCTGCCGTAATATTATGTTTTTTAATCGCCAAAGCAAGCTGAAGCAAAAAAAATTCTTCGTATACAAGCCTATATCTGGCTGCATCAAAAGCTTCTTTGCTTTCTGGAAAATGAATATTTCCCACAGCGCATTGCAAATCAATAAGATCGCGTTTATCTAATATTTCATCGGGCAGTATTTCTTCTACATCATGAAGATATTTATCTAATGCCTGATGGACAATTCTTCTTATAGATCCCTGATGGAGCCCATCTGTAAGCGGATATATTGGAACTATCCGGTTTATAGAAAGCGAATCAGAAATATTACCTGCTTCTTCCCATTCAGGATTGTTGATTTCTAGGCCTTTTATACCAACCTGCGGAGTGCCAAATGCTATTATTTCTTTGTTAACAAATTTGATTAATTTATTCTTAATGTAGCTCTGGTTAAACCAGGTTAAATAAATTATACCGCTGTCATCACATACTGCAGCTTTAGTAATCAGCATATGAGCTTTAGGGCTGCGTTTTTCTTCAACAGCAAGCACATTTACTTGTATAGATGCAGGCTCTCCTGCCCTTAGATTGTATATAGGACATATTTTGGTACGATCTTCGTATCTACCGGGATAATGCATAAATAAATCCCGAACATTGAATACACCAAGCCTGTTCAGGATTTTAGCTAATCTATCTCCTACACCTTTTACAAACTTTACATCTGTGTCCAGACCGGTAATACGAACCGGTTTCTGCACGCTCATTACAGATATTCCCCCTGTTTGAAAAAAATTCGTACAGAAACACCCTCATATTATAGTAATATGAAGGATATATTGTCAAGATTTTCATATGTCCGTATAATATATAAAGCCTATTTATGCACAAATGGGATACAAGTAAATTTCGCAGGCAATAGTCAATTGTATAACTATAATTTAATTCTATGTAACTAAATTTGCCTAAAATGTTCTATCAGAGTAAAATAATATACAAGACACAATATTTTACACAGTGATTTTTATGATATAATAAGAACAAGTTATTTCGGGGGTAATAAATGAGCAAAGTAATTTATATCAACGGTGAATATGTTCCTTACGAGGATGCAAAAGTATCTGTTTATGACCATGGCTTGCTGTACGGTGATGGAGCATTTGAGGGAATCCGTGTATACTCAAGAAAAGTATTCAAGCTGAGAGAACATCTTGAGCGTTTATATAATTCAGCACATGCAATGATGATTGAACTGCCCATAACCAAGCAAGAATTTGAAGAAGCCATTTTAACTGTTCTACGTACAAATGAGGTAGAAAACGGATATGTAAGGCTTACAATAACCAGAGGAGTTGGATTAGGACTTGACCCTCGCAATATAAAAGACCCTACTGTTATTGCAATAGGCGATAAGCTGTCACTCTATCCGCCGGAAATGTATACAAACGGTTTGGAAGTAGTAACAATTTCAACAAGAATCCCTCCTTCACAGGCTGTTGAACCACGTATTAAATCATTGGGTAAATATGTTTGCAACATTCAAGGAAAATTAGAAGCCAACAGACAGGGTGCAGGCGAAGGTTTGATGCTGAACATACAGGGATACGTGGCAGAGGCAACAGGCGACAATATTTTTATAATATCAAACGGCAAGCTGATTACCCCTCCATCCTATGCAGGAATTTTAGAAGGAATAACTCGCAATACTGTTATGGATCTTGCACGTGAAATGAGAATGACTGTAGAAGAGCATTTGTTTACATTATTTGATGTATACACTGCAGACGAATGTTTTCTTACAGGAACCGCAGCAGAGGTTATACCAGTAGCCAAAGTTGATGGACGTTTGATTGGCAACGGCAAGCCGGGTAACATAACAAAGAAGATAATGGAAGCATTCCATGAATACACAAAACACACAGGTGTACCATATTAATACAATTTAACCTAACCTAATATTTATAAAAAGCCTGTCGAACAAAACGGCAGGCTTAATTAGTTTAATATAAATGTGCACATTTGGGTATATAAACAATAAGAACAAAAATTAGAACTCATTATCAAATTCTATCGTCATAATATATAGAGCACACAAAAATATATAGAATAGTTTATAATGTTTACAGCATTTTATGCGATAAAACCGATAACGAAACCGCAGCATGAATAGTATCGTTATCAATACTGATATACAGAAATACCATATATTCATACTTCTATAGTTTTTGAAAGGAGGAGTGCAAATATGTGGCAGCGATTTACAGGTGAAGCACGCAAAATTATAGTATTCGCCCATAAAGAAGCCGAAAGTCTCGGAGAAAGTTTTATCACTACCGAGCATCTGCTGCTTGGTCTTATTAGGGAAAATACAAATTTAGCTATCAACATATTAGAGCGAATGGGAATATCACCCGAAAAGATACGTGGAGAGATTAATCGCCAAACAACCAAAAACGCTGAACATCATTCACAAGGTATACAGCTAACACCTACTGCAAAACGCGTTATCGATCTTGCCTATGATGAAGCAAGACGGATGAACGATAATTATATTGGACCAGAACATATACTTCTTGGATTAGTACGTGAAGGGGAAGGACACGCAGCACGCATACTATACAACCTTGGCGCAGATATAGACAGAACAAGGATTGAATTTATTAGAGAACGCGAAAGCACAATGCCGATAGATCCATCCAAACCTAAATCCAAAACTCCTACATTGGATGAGTTTTGCAGAGATCTTACCGAATTGGCACGGCAGGATAAACTCGATCCGGTTGTTGGACGAAACAATGAAGTAGAACGTGTGATTCAGATACTGAGCAGGCGAACGAAAAACAATCCGGTTTTAATTGGTCAGCCTGGTATTGGCAAAACCGCAATAGTAGAAGGTTTATCGCAGCGAATTGTATGCGGTGATATACCAGACATGCTGAAGGACAAACGGGTTGCGGCATTAGATCTGGCAAGTGTGGTTGCCGGAACCAAATACCGCGGCGAGTTTGAAGAACGTATGAAGCGGATAATAGAAGAGATTCGCAAGTCAAACAATGAAGTTATTCTGTTTATTGATGAACTCCATACCATAGTTGGTGCAGGAGCGGCAGAAGGTGCAATAGATGCATCGAACATTATGAAGCCGGCTTTGGCACGCGGAGAACTTCAGTGTATAGGCGCAACTACAACCGATGAATACAAAAAACACATTGAACGTGACGCTGCTTTGGAGCGCAGATTCCAGCCGATACATGTGAAAGAACCTACTGTTGATGAAACAATAGAGATATTGAAAGGCCTGCGAGAAAGATATGAAGCCCACCATCATGTTAAAATTCTTGATGAGGCAATATATGCATCTGCAAGACTTGCCGACAGATACATAAGCGATAGAAGCCTGCCAGACAAATCGATTGATCTGGTGGATGAAGCAGCGTCCAGGGTGCGGCTGCAAAGATCACTGCCGCCTTGCGAGTTAAGAGCAGCAAAAGCAGAACTCCGCACGGTTATACAGGAGCTTGAAGCCCTCCCGGGCACATACGAATATGACAAGGCTATAGAGCTTCAGGCACAGGAACGCTATCTTCAAGACAAAGTATCACAGCTTGAGCAGGAATGGAAAGCAAAAGTCAGTGAAACAGACGCTGTTGTAACAGAAGATGAAATAGCCGGCATTGTGTTTTCTTGGACTGGCATACCGGTATCAAGGCTGATAGAAACAGAAACATCAAAACTGCTTAATATGGAAGAGACCATCCATGAGCGCATAATTGGACAGAACGAAGCGATAAGTGCAATAGCAAGAGCAGTAAGGCGCAGCAGATCTGGATTGAAGGATCCAAAGCGGCCAGCGGGCTCATTTGTATTCCTTGGTCCTACCGGTGTAGGCAAAACCGAACTTGCACGCGCATTGGCAGCATTTCTATTCAACAATGAGGATAATCTAATCAGAATAGATATGTCTGAGTATATGGAGCGATTTGCCGTATCTCGGCTTGTCGGCGCCCCTCCCGGATATGTTGGATACGATGAAGGCGGTCAGCTTACAGAAGCTGTTAGGAGACAGCCGTATTCAGTGATACTCCTTGACGAAATAGAAAAAGCTCATCCTGAGGTATTCAACATCCTTTTGCAGGTTATGGAGGATGGCAGGCTGACAGATGCGCAGGGACGCATAGTTGATTTCAAAAACAGCGTTATTATAATGACATCTAACATCGGTGCACAGCAGATCAGTGGAGAAGGCGGAATGGGTTTCCGGTCTCAACGCAAAACAGATGAGGATGCTCGCGCCTATGAGAGCATGAAGAATCGTGTAACTGAGGAAATGAAGAAAACATTCAGACCGGAGTTCTTGAACAGAGTTGATGAGGTAATAGTTTTCCACTCCTTATCAGCTGCACAGATTCTACAGATTGTGGATTTGATGATAGACAGAGTCAACATTCAGCTTCAGGCTCAGGGAATGCTGCTGGTAGTAGATAATCAAGTTAAGGAAATTCTTGCAAAGGATGGCTTTGATCCTTCATTTGGAGCAAGACCGCTTCGCAGAACGATACAGAAACTGATTGAAGATCCGCTTAGTGAAGATATCCTAATGGGCAGATTCACATCCGGCGATACAATTGTGGCTGAGCTTTCGGATGACAAGATAGAATTTAACAAAGTTGAAAGCCGTGAGCCGATATTAATTCATTGATGACCCTCCTTCTGCCCGTCCGAGTAAAAATCGGACGGGCATTTTTTGTATCATCCATTTTGCATTATTTGACACAAAACAACCCAAATGCTATTATCATCACATGAAAAATATATTACTTGCTATTATATTATCAACCGCAGCAACAGCAATTTCACAGGGTGCAGTTTGTCCTAAAGGCGCTAAACCATCGGAAAGGATTTATGTGTGCGATGTTAGTAAATTCACTGTTCAGGAGCAGTTATTCTTCACCTCCATACAGGGAATTACGGCGCAGAATAAACCGCGCATTTATCTGATAAGAGAATCTGATACAGATAACTTTTGGCTTAACTACCTGTTGGAAAAGAAATACATAAAAGAAACAGTTAATGCAGATCCATGGAAGCTGCATGAGATGTTCAGATCCGAAATAAGTGGAGCTGTGGTATTCGATCCTAAGCTGTCGGCATATGTGAATGCAGCAACGATGATATCCGGAATAGAAAAGCTTGCTATATGCACGCCGGAGATTGCTGAAAGAACGGGTCTGCCAATAAAGATTGACCTCAGAGACAAATGGAAAACTAACTCGGAGGTTTATACCTGGGCTATTGATAATCTTTATCCCAAGCTGAATAAAAGCATTATATGTTCATTGTATCCATATGCTGCAGGCGGATGGCTTAGGGACTATCTCATCCAGCACAAAATATTCACTTTTTGGATAAGCAAACCGGGAGATAAAGACATTGTAGGGCAAACACCTGATGAAGAAGAAGTCATGGGCAATATCTTGAAGAAATGGCGCTCAAACATTCCTGTAATCGGGTTTTGGTATGCAGGTGCAGACGAACTAGGTATTAACGAATATAACGGTCTTACTTTAGCCGGAAAAAGCGGAAAATTCTCAGTGGTACATGACTGGGCAACCAACACATCAATCCACAGCGGAATAAGAGTATCGCCGGATGTATTTAAGCAAAAACATGCACCCAAGCTGACATTGGATAGATCCAAGATATATGTGATGATGATCCAATTCGAATCCGGGGATGCACCATTTTACTGGCAGAGACTGCAGTATAAGGACTGGCTGCAGGATGTCCATGGTAAATTTCCTATGGGATGGTGTTTAGGTCCGCTGACACTTGATTTATTGCCGGCTGTGCTTCAATGGCATTACGAAAACGCATCACCCAACGATTATTTCTTCTGTTCAATGTCAGGGGTGGGATATACAATGACTCATGCATTTGGTGATGGAATGCCAAATAAGGAACAGGTGTGGAAAAGGTTTTTATCCATGACAAACACCTATATGAAAAGGCTTGATCTTGACATGGTATCTCTGCATACTGATGCATGGCATGCAGAACCGCAGTATGAAGACAGCATCGTATTTAAGCGTTATACAGATAATATATCGGGATTAAAAGCCATATTGTCAGATTTTGGAAGATTGGAGAAGCTTGATTTAGAGAGGGCAGCTCATATAGCAAACGGTGTTCCCGTATTTCATACACTAAGCAGATGGGACACTAGATGGGATACTGCAGAAAAAATTGATGATGTTGAATATCTTGTAGAGCAGATGCAATCGTTTACGCCAAAATCACGACCGGCGTTTATGAGTATTATGGCTCTGAGCTGGACCTGCAGGCCTGATATTATAAAGAAAGCAATGGACAGGATGGGCAGCGATTATGTATTTGTTACGCCGGAGCAAATGGTTGATTTATACAAGCAATCCAGAGCAAGCAGTGAATAAAATTCCCAACTCACTGCTGAATACAAAAACCCCCTCCTATTAATAAGAGGGGATTTTTTTGTGCCAGGATATATTATACTTTTTGAAGTTTTATAGCTACTTCTTCGCCGGATATTTTGTCTTTTACAAAACCATCCGATACATCCACTGATTTTATTGAATCAGCCAGAGTCTCTTGCCTGATGTAGTCTTCATGCAGACCTATTGCTATAGCAAGCTGTCCTTCTGCATGGTATTCGATGGTAATATGATCATCAACATTGAAGTTGGAATCTTTACGCAGACTCTGAATCATTCGCACAAGGTCACGTATCAGCCCTTCCTGTATTAACTCATCGGTTAATACAGTATCTACTGCTACAACAGTGCCCGATTCCTCTATGCAGGACAGATTCTCCGGTGTGGTAGATTCCACCATCACTTCTTCCGGTTCAAGCGTAATCAATTCCCCATCAACTGTTATTTCTATATTCTTTCCTTCAAGAACAGCAGAAGCAAGATTGTTCTGGTCTGATGTTGAAAGAACCTCGCGTATTTTTGGCATCAGTTTGCCGTATTTGGGGCCAAGCAGCGAAAAGTTAGGTTTCAGATTATGACTAACTAATCCTGATGCAGTGTCTGCCAACTCAATTGATTTCATATTCAACTCATCAAGTATGAGCTGTGTATTATTAACAATTGCTTCATATTCAAGTCGGCTTGAAGGTTTTACAGTCAACAGCGATAACGGCTGTCGGACTTTCAATCCGGAGGCGTTTCTTGCTGATCTTCCAAGCCTTACTACCTTCATTACGGCATCTGTCTCTGCCATCAGACGCTCATTAATCAATGAGGCATCTGATTTAGGCCAATCGCAAAGATGCACACTTTCTGGAGCATCCGGAAATACAGAAAGAACCAAATTCTGATACATCTCTTCTGCCATAAATGGAAGAATTGGGGCAAGCAGCTTTGACAGTGTTACTAACACCTCATACAGAGTGCAATATGCTGACTGCTTATCATCATCAGCCTGACTTTTCCAGAAACGTCTGCGGCTGAGGCGCACATGCCAGTTAGACAAATCATCAACAAATGAGTCTATAGCAAGAGTTACATGGGCGGAATCGAAATTCTCAAGCGCATCTGTGGTATCTGCGATTAGTGCATGCAGGCGGGAAAGAATCCAGCTGTCCAACTCAGATGCAGGTTCTTTACGCTCTCCCTCACCGGGCATATACGATGGAGTCCAATTATCTACTAAAGCATATGTAGTAAAGAACGAATATACATTCCATAATGTAAGAAGATTCCTAACTACATCCTGTCCCTTATGGTAGCCAAAGTTCAGATTGTTTTGAATATTGGAACCTGCATATATCCAGCGCATGATATCTGCGCCCATTTTTTCAACTGCGTCATCAAACCATATTGCGTTTCCATGACTTTTGTGCATAGGTTTTCCGGATTCATCGTGCACTTTTTCATACACCAGCACCGATTTATATGGTGTAGTATCTTCCAAGGTAACACTCATAAAGAGCATGGAATAAAACCACAGTCTTATCTGCTCCCTCATTTCACAGATGAATTGCGCCGGGAACCATTTTTTCCAGTAACTCTTATCTTCATCCATATAATTGAGTGTAGAAAATGGAACAATACCTGCATCCAGCCAGCAGTCACCTACTTCGGAAACACGCTCTGC
Source organism: Armatimonadota bacterium (assembly GCA_033808695.1). Lineage (GTDB taxonomy): Bacteria > Armatimonadota > UBA5829 > DTJY01 > DTJY01 > JAPXND01. Next base: position 8,305 of record JAPXND010000035.1, on the reverse strand, counting down.
CATTCCGCCGCATTTCGGGCATCTTATAACAACATGGTCAATCCATGGTCTATGCAGCTCTTTCAGCTTTTCAAGACCGGAAATAGCCAGTTTTTCAAGCTCATCCCGCGAACCGATAACAGTCATATGTCCGCAATGACAATTATAGAACGGCAGCGGAAGTCCCCAGAATCGTTTTCTAGAAATACACCAGTCGCCCATATTATGCAGCCAGTCTTCCATACGCTTTCCTGCATATTCAGGGATCCATTTTACTTTCTTAGCTTCACGAATCATTGAATCGCGGATATGGTCACATGAGATAAACCATTCATCTACAAGCCTGAAAACAAGCTCTGAATGACATCGCCAGCAAACTGGATATCTATGCTCATACTCCTGCAGCCTATAGACAAGATCTTTGGCGCGCAGGTCATCAAATATAAGCGAAGTAACTTCATTAACGTGCTTTCCGGCAAGCCAGCCGTAGTTATTGTAGTAATAGCCATTTTCGTCAATTGGAACAAGCGCCGGCAGCCCAAGCTCTTGTGAAAGATTGTAATCTTCCTCACCGCATCCTGGAGCAATATGAACAACACCTACGCCTTCTTCTTCACCTACATCAGTCCAAGATACAACTTTGGGATCTATATTTGACTGCGCAGGAAGATCATAAAAAGGTCCTCTATAGTGCAGACCAATCAATTCGCTGCCTTTAACAGTTCCAATGATTTCATAATCAGATTTCAATTTTTCAACTGTGCCGGCAGACATATAGAAAATTTCGTCATTCTGCCTTACTTTGGCATAATCCAAATCGGGATGTACGGCAAGCGCAACATTAGCAGTAAGAGTCCACGGGGTAGTGGTCCAAACAAGCATATGCTCACCGGGTTTTTCCAGTATAGGCAGTTTTAGGTAAATAGAGGTATGCTTAAGCTCACGATACGAATCAATCAACTCATGCTGCGAAAGTGATGTTCCGCATCTTGCACACCAAGGCATTGCCCGCTGTCCCTTATAGAGCCAGCCATTTTCAGAGCATTTTTTCAGAAACAGCCAGATATGCTCTATATTAGTATCGGTCATGGTGTAATAGGAGTTATCCCAATCCATCCATTGTCCGAGACGTTTAGATTGTTCCGCCTGTATGCCGGAATACTTTTCTACACGCGCGCGGCAAGCTTCTGCAAATTTATCCAAGCCGTATTCAATGATTTCACGTTTGGAATTGAGCCCAAGCTCTTTCTCAACTTCAACTTCCACCCATAATCCCTGGCAGTCAAAGCCATTCTGGTATCTTTCATCGTATCCTTGCATTGCTTTAAAGCGTTGGAATATATCCTTATATGTCCTGCCCCAAGCGTGATGCACACCCATTGGATTGTTGGCAGTTATTGGGCCATCAATGAAAGACCATGGCTTATTGCCTGAGTTTTTTGCTCTTAGTTTGTTGAAAACATCTTTTTCATCCCAGAAATTCAGAATGTTGTGTTCCATTTCCGGAAAGTTAAGACTGCTTTTTACTTCCTTAAACACAATCTAAGCCTCCAAAATTATTGACAAAAAATCCTCTCACCCTGTACGCCAGGGACGAGAGGATTATACTTTCGTGTTACCACCCTGATTCGTCTATACCTTGCAGTATAGACCTTATATGCTTGTATAACATTCAATAAGGCACAAGCTTTGCTCTATAACGGGAGCACCGGAATATGCTAGTTGCAATAGCTTTCACACATCCAGCTCTGAGGTGATTTTCATCGCAGATTCGGTTCCGGGTCTCAGCATGTCCGGCTCTCTGTAACCATTCTTGCAAATACTCTTCCTCTTCGGGGCTGTTGATGTAATATACTTTTTACCACAATATTATATCCTCTAAAAATTACAATTGTCAATTAGAAGTTAGATGTTAGAAGTCAGAAGTTGGAGGATTGATGAAATATAAGCTTTTTTCTTGCCATTACTTGATGATTGAATAAAAAATGATATAATATGCTATATATTTGTTATGTATGAGAATGATATGTTATTAGATAATTACCCCAGAAACGAATATGCTGTTATCCCTACCCCAATACAAAGGGCATATTATCTTGCAAAAGCCATCGGACTGCAAGAACTGCTGATAAAACGTGATGATAACACCGGACTTGCAATGGGAGGAAATAAGGCTCGCAAGCTTGAGTTTCTATTTGCAGATGCGGAAAGATTAGGCGCCGACATTGTTTTAACCTGCGGCGGAATACAATCCAATCATGTAAGAATGACAGCTGCTGCAGCGAATAAAGCAGGAATGAAATGCATTATTTATGTGCCAAGCGAAAAACCCGATGAGTTTAAAGGAAATTTACTTCTTGATATCATTTTAGATGCTGAAGTGATATTCCTCCATAATATTGAATGGGAACAGCTTGAAGCTGCAATGAACGCAGATTTTGGGCAGCTGAAAGCATCAGGGCATAATCCCTATCTAATACCCGTAGGCGGATCTACCCCAATAGGTGCGCTTGGATATGTTAATGCGGTAAAGGAAGTCAGCGGTCAACTTAATGAGATGGGAATCGATAAAGTTGACATGGTATGCGCTGTTGGCTCCGGCGGTACAATGTCAGGACTTCTTGTTGGCACACAGCTCTACATGCCAAATACCCAGCTAACCGGTATTTCGGTAGCTGCAGGGATAGACTTTAAGGTAAAGATATCAGATATATCAGCTAAAACTGCCAAATTGCTTGATATGAATGAACAGCCAGATATAAATCGGTTTAGCATTTACGATGACTATGTTGGTGAAGCATATGGAGTTCCTACTTTAGAAGCAAAAAACGCCATATTGCTAACAGCTAAAACTGAAGGAATTATTCTTGATCCTGTTTATACAGGCAAAGCAATGGCAGGATTAATAGATTTGGCTTTGAAGGGAGTGATAGGCAGAAACAATCCTGTATTGTTTTGGCATACAGGCGGAGCTCCTGCATTATTTGCCAATCCACAGCTTTTCAAAGAAGAGGCTGATAAACTTTCACATGCAAAGGAGATAAAATGAAGCTTAACGAAGTCATAAATATCCTTGAGGGCATTGCTCCTCCATACCTTGCTTATCCAAATGATAGAATCGGTTTGATGGTTGGAGATATAAATCAGGAAATCAATAGAATCACCATAACTGTAGACGCAACTGAATCTGTAATAAATAAGTCCATACAAAACTCTGCCCAGCTTATTGTATCTCATCATGCATTGTTTTATTCACCTCTCTACAACCTGCAATATGATAAATATCCGCAGTCACATGTGATTAAACTCATCAAATCAGACATTGCCCTATATGTAATGCACACAAATTTTGATATAGCAGAGGGTGGAATAAATGATTCACTTGCAGACAAATTCCATCTTATTAACACCAAACCGCTTATTGAAACAAGAACCGAGAAGATATATAAAATAACGGTATACTCTCCGCCTGAATCGGCAGAATCTTTAATAGATGCCCTTACATCTGCCGGAGCGGGATTGATAGGAAACTACAGCAGATGCAATTTCCAATCGAAAGGTATAGGGTCGTTCATTCCCGGATCAGAAGCATCACCATACATAGGGTCAGCAAACAAACCTGAATCTATAGAAGAAATTCGAATCGAAATGCAGGCAGATGAGTCTCATCTCAATGCCTCAATCGAAGCAATTAAGGCTGTTCATCCATATGAAGAACCGGTGTTTGACATATATCCTTTGGTTAAAGAAGGAAAGAAATCAGGGTTGGGAACAGTTGGTTGTCTTAAAGCGCCGATAAAATTTGGTGAATTATGCTCTATTGCCGAAAGTGAACTGGGCATAAATGAGTTGAGAACTTGTGGCAATAAAGATTCTATCGTACATAAGATAGCCGTTTTAGGCGGCAGCGGAGCCAAAGAAATGCACGCAGCGCTTGAATCAGGGGCTGATGTGTTTATCACCGGCGAAGTAATGCATAACATATTTTTGGAAGCAGCAGCCTATGGATTGAATATAATTGACGCCGGACATTTCAATACCGAACGTCCGGGAATGCAAGCGCTAACTAATAGATTAAGCAAGTTAAACTCGTTCTCAAACATTGCTATTGATTATTTAGACGCTTACTGATATTATTAATATATTGCTGCTTATTAACTCTACGATGCTGCATGTCTTTTGTTGAACAACACATCAAGCTTTTACTATATTTCTGGTAATATGTTTTGCTATATTATTGGAGTAGATATGAAAGAACCTTCAAAATCTAATGTTCGCGGTAGAACCTTTATATTTGGTGCAATTTTTATTGTTATAATTTGCGCAATAGTAAGCTACAGTGAACTTGTAGCAAGCCGCGGCGGAAGCGTAGATTCTGTATTGCTGGGTGCAAGTCAAATGCCGCCAGCAGCAATAGGAATGCTTTTAGCTATTATAGCAGGCAACTATATAATACGTAAGTTCGCCCCAAGAATGAAACTGCGTCCGCCTGAACTGGCAGCTATATATGTTATGATGATGATAGGCGCCGTCGTTCCATCATTTGGATTGACTGCACAGCTCCTTCCCGCTTTAGTAGGAGGAAACTATTATGCAAATCCACAAAACAACTGGAGACAGCTGCTGTTTCAATATATCCCAAAGTGGATGGTTCCATTCGATCCTGCAGGACCGGATAAACAGGAAGTATCCAGGATGTATTACGAAGGTCTAAAATATGGTGAGAGCATACCATGGGATAAATGGATTACGCCATTAATAGCATGGACTATTTTTGCCATGCTTCTATTCTGGCTTATGGCATGCATTGCTACAATTCTCAGAAAGCAATGGGTAGAAAACGAAAAACTTGCTTTTCCACTGGCGCAGCTTCCTGTAGAAATGATGTCGAAAGGTTCATTCTTTGAAGGTAAAGGACGCAAGCTGATGTGGATTGGAGCGCTTATACCGTTCCTGTTTCATGGAATGAATGGGCTTCATAACATTGTTCCTAACCTACCGCAAATACAAACAGCTATAATTCTGAATCATTATGTTGTAACAAAACCATGGACAGATATGCTGTATACACCAATAACAATAACATTTTCTGTGTTGGGATTTGCGTATTTGCTGCCGTTGGATGTTGCTTTTTCCATGTGGTTCTTTCCACTTTTCTTCCGTGGGCAAGACTTGATTGGATCTTTCCTTGGGTATCAGTTTGAAGGCATGCCGCTCTATCCAACCAGACTCTATTCAGGTTACCAGTCCATAGGCGCTGCATTTGCAGTATGTATCTCCATCATTTGGTTTGCAAGACCCCATCTAAAGATAGTATGGAGACGAATAAAAGGACTTGAACCTGCTTCGATAGATTCCAATGAGATTATGTCATATCGAGCTGCTTTCATCGGTATATTGATATCATTTACACTGCTTGTAACATGGTGCTTTATGGCAGGAATGAGCTTGCTTGTAAGTTTTTTGGTAATGTTTGTATTCGTTTTTATAATCGTTGTTCTGATGTCTCGATGTGTAGCGGAGATCGGTTTATTGATGGCACAAGGTGCATTCAGACCGATTGATGTATGGGCAATAGGCTCATCAAGATCATCGATGGGTGTTTCAAACCTTGCCCCGCTTGCTATTATAAGCGCTGCCCTAATTAGAGATCCTCGTACCTTAATGCCAATATTCCTTGATGGCATGAAAATATCGGATGGCACAGAGCTTCATCGCAAGAAACTTGGCGTAAGCATGTTGATAGCAATTCCGATTGCCGTTATATCGGCTTACATAATGCACTTGCTCATTTCATATAAGTATGGAGCCATTACATTAAACACCTGGTTCTATCAGTCAATTCCTCAGCTTCATCTGCAGGAAGCGCAGCAAATCATTCAAAACAGGCAGGGATTTGATTACAGAGGTCCTGTATGGTTTGGTGTGGGACTAATATTTACCAGTTTCCTTTACTTCATGAGATCAAGGTTTTGGTGGTGGCCTTTCCATCCGCTTGGATATGCTGCAGGAACCTGGTGGCCGCTCACCATTTGGTGGAGTGTGTTTTTTGTAGGATGGCTGTTAAAGAGCCGCATTATAAAATATGGCGGAATTAAGCTGTTCAACATGCTCAGGCCATTCTTCCTTGGGTTGATTTTTGGTGAATTCTTCACAGCGTTTATGTGGGCAATGCTTAAGGCGATCTTTGGATGGACTCCTCCTTCAATACCGCTTACATAAGCTGGCTTGACTTAATGCGTATCATAGGTTAAACATATAAGAGAGATATGCAATTTTTTATAAAATATGCAGAACCAATACATAGGAGGTACTATTATGGGTGATAAATCTCCAAGAAAAGAAGTAAAATCCCCTAAGAAGGATATCAAGGAAAAACGTAAAGCTAAGAATGAAAAGAAAGCTGAAAAAGGAATATCCGTAAAAACTGAATAGTAATATAAATAACACTAAGGACTCCTTTAAAGGAGTCCTTTTTTATACTGTTACTTTTTGCTTATTTCAATTTCGGTTAATTCTATCATTCCTTTAAATGGTTCCACCTGTCTCTGCGACTCACCGAGTTCAACTCTCACATATCGTGCGCTTCGGCTTCCCCCTGCAATTTTAAATCTTGTCAGTTCAGGGATATATGCAGAATCTTCTTTGGGCAGCGTTTTCACAGAAACAAACGGTCCATATTCAATTCCGCTCGGGTCAAGATACATGATGGATATAGGATCAAAATTAACTCCATCAATGGAGCCATAAAAAGCTACACTTGATGGTACAAACCAATACCTTCCTTCTATTGAACGGAACTGCAGTCTTATCTCATCAATATCTGTCACTTCATCTAAATCAATGGTTACAGCGGACGTTTTCTCTATTTCCGGGTCATTAACCCAGAAATCCTGCGGATTGCTTTCTGGAAGAATTCCGTTCACCAAGCACATTTCAGAGCCAGCATATTCCTTATGAGTTGATGATACTGTTACTTTTTTCCCAAATGCTGCGTTATTCGGTGATGAAGATTTCAAAAAATCGGGCGGCCGCAGGTGTGTATTATATAGACTGCTTATTTTTATGATATCATCTGTGTATGGCTTCAGCATATCTTGCGTATCTTTAGATGCGGGTGAATTGTGCAGCAAAATATTATCAATAGCAGCACGATCCTTAAACAAGCGCCATCTCCATGAATTTCTGCTCCAATCATCAATGTTTGAATCAATGGATTCTGCCAATCCCCAAGCTTCATCTGCACCTTCCAGTGTTTTTACAATCCAGTTTGTGCGAGTATGAGTTTTTTCCAGAATATGAGCCATTTTTACAAAATCATCTGAGACGGATAGATTCAAATAATAAGAGGCATATTCCTTTAGAACATCATCAGGTCTTACATTTGGATCCCAGTAGAATGACATCCAGTGGAACTTAGAAAGGTCTTCAAATATACCCTCGGAATAGACCCACCCTCCAACGATAAAGTCGCGCATTAAGCTCTGAACTTTATCATTGAATGCCGGAAGTGATGTTGCTCCAAAACCGCCCCATGGATACATGTTATACATAGATATCTCAGGAAAACTTGCCAGCGGATATCTTTCTGGATTGGGTCTATCAAGCAAAGCTTTTTGAGTTGCATATTCATCTTGTCCGGTTATTATACCTGTAAGCCATGTTGGTTTGTTGTTTCGGATATAGTTAATTACTCCATCTATTTCGCCCTGCATATGCCCAAAATAATCCATTTTCCAGGTAGAAAGCCATATTTCTATATTGGGAGAATGCTTTTTATACATAGGAGCAAGCTTTTCAGCTGCTTTAAGAAATCCATTTCCACCCCATGGATGGCATTTATCGCACCAGCATCCGCCTTGGTCATACGGCCAAATCCACACGGTATCTACTTTATCAAAAGACTTGAGTATCTCTTCTTGATTTTTAACTATAAGATCCAGAGCCTCCGGAATAGACGGACACATTTCCACGCCATAATTTCCGGGATTTAATACTTTTACACGATATTCTTCCGGACTTCCGCCATAACCTTCATTGCCAAGAGCAGTAAGACCGAATTTCATTCCCATCCGTTGGGCTGTTATGCCAAAGTGCCGAAGCCTGTCTATCATTACTTTGGCAGCCGGGTCATTGAAATCCTTATACTGATGCTGGTCGAACCACACCATAAGGGTGTTTGCTCCCCAAAGCGCCATATCCTCTATATAACGATCTACTTCTGTTAGTGGAGCGACCTCGTAGAAATTGCCGAAGTGCGATGCAAAGTATACTCCCCTTACAGGCATAACCGGATTGGATATTATATTTATCTTTGGGAGCAGCA
>JAPXND010000034.1:7887-20431 GCA_033808695.1 Armatimonadota bacterium | reverse complement strand
AGCTATAACCTTTTGATCAGCTGTTATCTTGCAATCAGCGCCAATATATTCCAAGGCTAATTTAACGCTGGTAAGATTTCCAGCCTTATAATCAATTATTGCTATCATAATTTCTCTTGTATACAAACCTGCTTAATTTTATCAAAGCTATAATCTAATCACAAGTTATAATCTTTCTGCCTCATATTTTGCATCTGCTCAAGAAGGAATAGCGCAGCCGATTTATCCGGTATCCTTCCTCTCACGGCGCTGTCCAAATCGGTCATGGCAAATGGCGGAATCGCTGCACCTACACATGAGGGACATCCGTCCTCACACCCGCATTCCTTTATTACTTCATATATAGTTGCCAGCATTTCTTCCAAATTATCAAGGCATCGGCGTGCGTAACCCATCCCGCCGGGATATCGATCATATAGGAACAGCGTATCCATACCTATACAGCTTGAATCCACTACGGTTCCAATATCCTGCGGGTCACACATAACATAGAATGGCGCTATTTCTACCATTACATTTGCTATTCCAATAAGAGCTTCACCCATAATCATCTGTTTTTCAATCATCAGCTTCACAATTTCCTTGTTTGGAGTGAACCACATTGCAACTGTCTCAAGCTCCTGTGGGGGAAGCTCCAGCTTTTCAAATCCCAGACTGTCTCTTGAGAGGAATTTTATCTTTTTAAACATAGGAATTGTTGTTGTTACCGTTGCATCGCCAAAACCTATTGATGCACCAAATATACTGCTTTCTTCTTCTTTGTTGTCTATCTTTATCTGTGATGCCTGTATGGATTGAGTGTAATAATCAAGATCCTGTCTTTCTACATGAGCGATTTTTTGATCAAAATCTAATTTAGTTACAAAATATGTATCTGCCCCGTGAAGGTATACAGCATGATTGTGCAGCTGCGAAAGTGTGCTTATTTCGTCCATTGTCCCAATGACCTTTTCACGGTCTGTGTCATCCTGTATTGTGTATATGGGTCCTGCAATGTTCCTTAGATTGACCTCTGATGCAGGATATTCCGACTTAGACCAATACCAGCGATTTTCGATTTTGCGAGCTGTATTGTCCTCTTCAAGCAATTCCAGAATAATATCCGTATACTGTCCGAACAACTCATTATCTGATTCATTCAATGGCAGTTCATGTATTGCGCATTTTATATGACCGATAGTTATATGGGGATTATCTGGGTCGATAACTGCCTGTTCAGGGTTTTGAGCGAAAATATAATCATGATTGACCATCAGATACTGATCGATAGGAGAATTCTGTCCTATTAGGAAGATTACAGAATCATCGCACCCTCTTCCTGTACGACCTGCCTGCTGCCACAAACTTGCTATTGTTCCGGGATACCCTACAAGGATGCCGGCATCTAAGCTGCCAATATCAATTCCGAGCTCAAGCGCATTTGTGCTTGCCACGCCAAGAATCTCTTTTTTTACGAGCCGTTGTTCTATTTTGCGCCTTTCTTCCGGCAGATATCCTCCTCTGTAAGCCTGTATTGATTCTGCCAGCTTTCTTGAAACAGGCTTTAAGCGATCTCTGCAGCTTTTGTATATCAATTCAGCGGAAAGACGGGTTTTTACAAATGCAATGGTCTGTATTCCTTCCTTAACCAGATTAGTCATCAAATAAACTGCTTCGCCAATGGGGGATCTTCTGTCTCCGCCTGCACGCCATGTTTCGTCATTGCCTCGTGCAGCTGTATCAATCAGCGGAGGATTCCAGAATACAAACTGTTTTGCTCCTTTTGGAGACCCATCATTGTCAATCAGCGCCATCGAGCTGCCGGTTATCTTTTCGGCGTGTTCCTTTGGATTAGCAATGGTGGCAGAGCAGCAAATGAATTGAGGGTGAGAACCATAATGATTGCATATCCGCTTAAGTCTGCGCATAACATTTGCCAGATGCGAACCAAAAACCCCTCTGTATGCATGAATTTCATCAATCACAATATACTTTAGATTAGTGAAATATTTATTCCATCTTGCGTGCTGTGGAAGTATAGCCTGATGAAGCATATCGGGATTTGTAAGAATAATGCTTCCATTGTCTCTCAATTTGCGTCGAAGACTCTGTGGAGTGTCGCCATCATATGTTCCTGCAAGAAATTTAATTCCATTGGCAGGATCCTGCAGTGCGCCTATTCCTCTAAGCTGGTCTTGCGCAAGAGCCTTAGTGGGATATATATACAGCATTGTGCTGAGATTATTATCCATCAATGACTCAACTGATGGGATGTTGTAGCATAGTGTCTTTCCGCTTGCTGTACCTGTAACAATAACTGCATTCAATCCTTCTCGTATTGCACCAATCGAATCTGCTTGATGGCTGTAAAGCCGATGTATCCCTTGTTGTTCCAATAAAGCCTGTATAGGCGGATAAAGTCCGCCGGGAATATCCTTATACATGGCAGGCGTCTCCGGCAGCATTTCAATATGCATTATCTGCCGGGAAAAATATTCATTTTTACAAAGCTTGTCTAAAAATGCCGATATATCCAAATTTGCTCCTATTTAGTCTGCCATCAAAAGTTCTCTAAAGTCAGCGCAATATTTCTTCCTGCTGCATTTTTCACAATGACAGCCAATCCAAATACTATCAAATTGCCCCATAATCTTTTCTATAATCTCAGTTTTTGTTGTGATTATGCCGGATTCAAAATTTCGCCGATTTTCACTTTTTGCGCCCATCCCTGCACCTGTAAGATTAGCGCTGCCGGTATATGCAAAAGCGCCATCAACAATCACCGTTTTGAAATGCACTCTTGGGCAAAGGATTCGCTCTATACCATTAATCAAATTCTCATATCTGTCAAAATCTTCCCTAAATGCAGGACCTGGCTCTTTGGCGTGCAAAAGGCGTATAGAAACATTCTTGTCTACCAAATCAGAGAGTGTAGATAAAAACGGAGTCATTCGCGATCCCTTCTTCACATACAAATCTTTCATATCTGATGTGGCAATCCAAAGAAATTCTTTTGCTTTAGGGATTTCATTTAGTATTACTTTGTTATATATTTCTTTATTGGTTATAAATTCAATATCAACCATCAGTGTCTGTATTAAAAAGTTTAATCTATATATTATACTTTATTTTTAAATAAATAATACAGAATACTTTCATTCAGATTTCTTCTTTTTCGCAATTCGTTTTGCCCTTGAAGCTAGCGGATCACCGGATGATATTATATTCTCTGAATCAGCTGTATTTGCGGACTCTTCAATTTGCTGTTCATTATCCATCTCAGTTTTATCTGCAATGCGCTTTCTCAACTCTTTTTGGAATGATGACCTATGCTCTATCCGTCTCACTGTATCAGGTTCACCAAGCTTTTCCAACTTCTCAATCTCTGGATATTCGGTCTTAATATCCATCCTTATCTGATGGGGAATTTTAGGCTCTCTGTTTACTTCAAGTCGCCTGCGAATTGCCGATTTCAAACGAATTTTCACAGCCTCATCACTATCTGATAATGCATCAGCATCACTATTGTTAAGGTTAGAATAATCTCCAAGCAGCCCTTCTAAAATCATTATTGCAGCCAATTTGCTTTGTATAGATCCTTCTCCACGCTCTACATTCCAGGTGGTTTCCTGCCTTAAGGGCTTTCCAACACAGCACGGACATCCGTATTCGCAAGGGCAGCTCTTTATATTCATAAGAACTGCAGGTATAATTTCATGCAGCCTTTCATAGGCTTTTGCAGTAAATCCAAGCCCATGGGGAAATCGCTCATACACGAAAATGGTGTTCCATGGCGCATTAACCGATCCGATAGAATGAGAAAAATCATATGTATCACATGTTATAAATAGGGGAAGCATCATCCTTATAGCAAATCCAATTCCCCTTAATCCGCTGATTGCATCAAGACCGGCGCGCATAACCTTTGCCATCAAATCTTCAGGCGGAATCAGCCAAAATGCCATTGTTTCCAAAGTTAGATGCGGAAGGTCAACACCATGAATTGATATTGCATCAAGCGAATAGAAGTGAATTTTTTCATAATAGGCAGTATGAAAAACTGATGTTACCTCACCCCAAAAGGCTCTCCCAGAGCCAAAGGATTTCTCCCTAAGCTGATTGTCTATATGGTTTACACCGGTACCGCCAATCGGCTGGGTATAGTAATCAACCTTCTCCGGCGCAGCTTTTGCAATTGCCTGCTCAAGGTCAAGTTCCAAAATGCGATATGTATCACCAAGATGCATATATATGGCTCCCGGATGCAGCAGGGGAGATGCATCGTATTTATCCACCTCTCCAAGAATCATGCCGTTAGTTACATTCTCTATAACAACATTATTGTCGGAATATCCGCGCAGAGGGACTTCATGCTGCGGAATCTCTGATGCTGAATGATACCAGGTTTCGGATATCTGCTTGAGCTTCAAGTTTTCTTCCAGAACTTCCAGAACCGTATCAGCATGAATGCCGAATTTGTGAACTTCACTTTTTGCAATGGGAAGCTCTTGAGCCGCACATTGAAGGTGCCCGATGATAACAAATGGATTGTCAGGGTCAATTACAGCCTCTTCAATTTGTCTATCAAAAATGTATTCAGGGTGATTCATAATATACTGGTTAACTGATGTATCGAGCCCGACTAATATTGCTAATGAATCCCTATCCTGTCTGCCCGCACGCCCGGATTGCTGATAGAATGATGCAAGCGTTCCCGGGTATCCTACTAAGATGCTTGCATCTAATGCGCCTATATCTATTCCAAGCTCCAATGCTCTTGTGCTGCTTATGCCCAGAAGTTCACCATTAAAGAGCTTCCTCTCAATCTCACGTCTCTCTTCAGGCAGATATCCTCCTCTATACGGAGTTATCCTGCTAATCAGCTGCGGGGTGGATTTCTGCAGCTCTTCGCATACATAGCGATATATCATTTCTGCAGTCATTTTAGCTTTAGAAAAAGTGATTGTAGGAGCGCCGTTTTGAATAAGCATTGCCATCAGCTCATGCGCTTCTACATTAGCGCTTCGCCTTGACCTGAATATTGTAGATCTTATCACTGGCGGATTCCAGAATATATATGTGCGTTTCCCGCGTGGACTACCGTCTTTATCAATAAGATCCATGCTTTTCTCAGTCAAACGCTCAGCCAGTTCAAGCGGGTTGGCAATAGTAGCAGAGCATGCTGTAAGCTGCGGATTAGATCCGTAATGTGCGCATAATCTATTAAATCGGCGGAATAGATTGGCGGCATTAGATCCAAAAATCCCGTTATAGGTGTGCAGTTCGTCTATCACTACAAGCTTGATGTTAGCAATGAAGTTACTCCATCTTCCATGCTGAGGCATCAAAGCTGCATGAAGCATATCCGGATTGGTGAATATTACCGATGCATGATCCCTAAGGCGTCTGCGCATATCAGCTGGTGTGTCGCTGTCATATACCCCGCAGAGAACATCGCTGAAGGAAGTGCCTGTAAGCATCTCACTGAAAGTATGGAACTGGTTTTGGCATAAAGCCTTTGTAGGAAACAGCAGCAATATTCGACTTTTTCTATCCTCTATCAGCAGCTTCAAAATGGAGATTATATAAGCCAAAGATTTTCCGGATGCCGTGCCCGTTACAATCAATGGATTTCTGCCATTATCTATGCTGTTTATCGCCTCTGCCTGATGAGTATATAAGCGATGAATACCTTTTCCATCCAACACCTTTTTGATTAGCGGATGCAGCGGATGATTTGGTTCTGCATATTCAGCGCTGCGTGCATCAAATTTGCGGATGTGGGTAATCTGATTTGCATATTTAGGAGATAGCTGTATCTCTTGTAAAAGGTGTTCGAAGTTCAATTTAGGCGCTCTTCAAATGTCAAAAATCAGGGAAGCCTAGTCAGAATATCTGCAAGTGTTATCAGATCCATTGCGTTGTGCTTCAGAATCCTGACTATCTTTTCAGCATCAGATGTTCTCACATAATGGTGGTAAGCATCTGGTATTTCATATCCTGGTATATCGCCATATCGTGTAGTTCCGCAGATGTATCTTTCAAGCGTTTGAAGCTTGCAGTCAGGAAGCGTTCCTTTATATATCCGCCTGCACTCATGAAGCATATCCAAATGCCACAACTCATCATTGAAAGGAATCCCATTAACTGCAGATCTGGCTTTTATATATGGCAAATCAAAGCTCTTGCCGTTAAATGATATCAGCAATTTCTTATTCTGAACGCTCTCAGCAAAAAGTGATGTTATTGCCGGCTCTTCTGCGTAGTTTCTTGCGAAAAATTGTCTAACAAGCAATCCGTCATCTTCCCACAATAATAACCCTACCAGAAATACCGGTAAGTTAGAAAGTCCGGTTGTTTCCAAGTCAAGAAAGACTACATCATCAGGGTGCAAATTAGCATCATTGGCAACAGAGCGGAGTCTATGGCGTAAAGCTGAATCATTTCGATTGAAATTTTCAGCAAATGCATCAGAAACGGAACGGAGTTTGCCGTTGTGATCTTTCAATTTTGTATCAATCTTAAATGCCGAAATACCAATTGGCGATATTATCTCTGATCCATCTACAGAGTCTTCAAGCACAATCCCCGAAGCATTTTTGTTGTCATATTGAGATACGGATTCGACTCTTGGTAAGTTACGCTTATAAAGGATCGATTCAGTTTTGGAAGGTTTTGTTGTTTGCTTAGTTTTTTTAATTTGACGTTTTAAATCACCAATGCTTTTGTCTCTCTCGCTTTTATTAGATAGTGGTTTTCTATTAATAGCTTCTATTCTTTTTATTAAATCCTTATCTTGCATATTACAGCTCCGGCAAAACAAAACAAATGTTCGTATATAGAGTAGCAGATGCCGTCTGAATTTTCAAGTGAATTGTAGAATTATATCGCAAGTTATCACTTTAATAACAGCAGATTGAATAGCGTCAATTATATACATCCAATATTTACAAGCGATAGTTATTTCCAATTAGAAGGTATTATCAACCTATGTAACGAATAATTATATAAAATCAACAATATGTATTATAGGAGCAAATATGAAAAAACAATACGATCTTTCATCACTTGAATGGACGTTGTCTGGATGGACTCCCGACCTCTGGAAGCTGCATAGAACAATGGAAATAGGTGCAATGCCTGATGCAGAAGTCTATGCAATGAAGGCAAAAGTTCCGGGATCTGTGCAGTATGTTCTTCGAGAAGAGGGACTAATTCCGGACTGGAATGTGGGATTGAATCACAAAGAATGCGAATGGGTTGAAAATCGGCATTGGATATATGAAACCACGATACCTGATGAGTGGTTAATTGCCGGTAAAAGAGTCCGTTTAAACTGTTTGGGACTTGATTATTGCGGAAATGTTTTTGTAAACGGTGTATTGGTATCAGAATTCAGCGGGTCACACGTACCTCATGTATTCGATATAACCAAATACCTGGCAGAAAGCAACAATAAAATTAGAATTGCCTTTGAACTTCCGCCCAGATGGCTGGGTCAGTTTGGATTCACCTCTAAAATTACATCTTGGAAAACCAGATTTCACTACACATGGGATTGGGTGGTGCGCTTAGTACAGGTAGGCATTTGGGATTCCATATTTATAGAAGTCTTTGATGAAAAAGAAATATGCAATTTTCAATGCGTTGCAGATGCAAATTCTGCCAAATCAACCGGTTCAATAAAAGTCAGTGGAAGAATTCCAGATCCCGCTGATGCTTGCGTAAAAGTATCGCTTGATTATAAGGGGCAGAATGTTGTATCAGCAGCTATACCGGCATCAGAGTTCAATGCAACCGGCATTTCATGGCGCGATATTTCTGTAAATCTATGGTGGATTAACATGTTAGGCGATCAGCCCTTGTATGATCTTTCATGTGTTTTGGTAGATTCCAATGGAAATGAGCTTGATAAAATCGTCCGCCGTGTTGGATTCAAAGAGGTTGTATGGGAGAAATGTGAAGGCGCAGTTCCGGAAGCTGATCCCTGGATATGTGTTGTTAATGGCAAACCGGTATTTCTGCAGGGAATAGACTGGACTCCTATACTCCCTAATTATGCTGATGTTGCCGATGAAAATTATTTAAAGCTCATAAAGCAGTATGCCGAACTTGGTCTTAATATCTTCCGTGTTTGGGGCGGGGGATTTCTTGAAAAAGAAGTGTTCTACAACCTGTGCGATGAATATGGCATACTTGTATGGCAGGAATTCCCTATGTCGTCATCAGGTGTTGACAATCTTCCTCCAAGTGATGAAAAAGCCATTGATGATATGGAGAAAATTGCGCGCACTTACATCAACAGAAGGCAGCATCATGTATCCCTTACCATCTGGTGCGGCGGTAATGAACTTCAAATGCCTACCATAGATGGCGCTGGATCTGGAGGAGTTCCGGTTACCAGTGATCATCCTATGATTGCAAGATTAAAGAGTGTTGTAGAAGAAATGGATCCTTCACGCAGATTCCTTCCAACATCACCGGTTGGACCGCGGTTTGGTGCAAACGCAAATGAATTTGGAAAAGGCGTACACTGGTGCGTACACGGTCCATGGAAAGCGGAAGGAAAGCTTGATGATTCATGGAAGGAATACTGGGCTGGTGATGATTCTCTCTTCCGTTCTGAAACCGGCGCTCCCGGCGCCAGCTCTGTAGAGATAATTCTTAAATCACTTGGCGATTGCAGTATATCACCCATGACTCCTGACAACCCATTCTGGCGAAGAACATCTCCATGGTGGATTGAAACAGGTCAATTTACCGCAGAATTTGGCAGAGATCCAAAAGATTTGGAAGAACTTGTGGCATGGAGTCAAAAACGGCAAAAAGATGCTCTCTGCGTAGCAGTAAAAGCATGCAAGGACAGATTCCCTAAATGCGGCGGAATCATACTCTGGATGGGTCATGACTGCTATCCATGCGGCGCCAACACTGCAATAATCGATTTTGAAGGAAATCCTAAACCTGCAGCTGTTGAACTAAGTAAAATTTGGCGCAGTTAACTGCACGATATAATATATAATAAGGAGAAATTGTTGATGAGAATTACAAATATTATTCTAAGCATCATGCTTGTTGGAATGATGACTGTCCCGGTATTTTCGGCAGACTCACCAAAAAGCGTATCTGTAATGGATTTTGGAGCCAAAGGTGATGGTGTTGCAGATGATACTGCTGCTATACAAAAAGCGCTGGATACTGTTGGAAAGGGAGGTGTAGCAACACTTCCTGCTGGTAAATACTATATAACTAAAAGCATCAATGTGCCGCACGGTGCAACTCTTATTGGAGATAGTCCGAGATGGGAAAACTCAGCTGCGCAGATTATAATTAAAGAGCAAGGATTCAGCGCTGTTGTTCTTAGTCATGGCAGCTGTGTTAAGGGCATGTTATTTTCATATCCCAACAATCAGGATAATCTTAACCCTAAAGAATATCCGCCAACCATTTCGTTGGAAGGAATAAATCCAGGTGTAGAAAATATAGTCTTCGATTGTGCATGGATTGGTGTATCCACAAAACCTGGTGGAAGCAATGTAGGCCAGGCGCTTTTCCGAAATCTTACCGGACACATACACCATATTGGAATGCATCTCTCAAATTGCCGGGATGTAAGCCGAATTGAGAATGTGCACTGGTTTGTAGGCGGTAAATATGATGCAAATCCAAAAGACTATTTCCGTCTTAATCGCATCGGTTTTGAATTCGGTGATGTAGATGGCATCATCATGACTGAATGTTTTATGATAGGTGGAAAGACTTTCTTCCAGCAGCTTAAATACAAAGATACCGTAGATGATTCAAAACAGCTTGCCCATTCACTCGGTTTTCAAATTGATAAATGCTGGATAGAGGATGTAGAAAATGGATTTATTTTCCAAGGTTCTACCGGATTTGTATTATCAAGCAGTAATATACTCCTGCGTGAAATGGGATATGGTGTAAAAGTAGATGCAGAGAACCTATTCTATAATGCCGTTATAAATGGCGTGCAGGTTAGAACATTTGGTGTGCCTGCTATAGGATTTTACTTTGATGTGAAAAGCAAGCATCCGCGCAACAGACTGAGTATTGCCGATTGTCAGGTTGTTGATGGCTCACCTGCGGTCATTCTGAAATCAGGTGCGGTTAGAGCTAATATCCATGATTCTCATTTCCAAAGTGTTCCCGGACAGCCTGCCATCCGTATTGAAAAAGGCGCAGAGAAGTTTATTATTACAGATAACATTCTTTCAGCAAAAAAAGGCATTGAAGATAATACATCACCAAAAACCATGAAAACTATTAGAGGAAATATATTGGAATAGTAGTTAAAAAGATAGGCTGAGTATTTACTTAGCCTATCTAAATTTTTTTTAAGTTCTTTGGGTATCTGGCTTTAGCGAACAAATCGCTTATTGTAACTTCCTCTGCCAATAAGGAATTGTCGGAGATTGGTGTTATTATATCACTCATTGCGGCTGGAAAGCTCGCGCTTGGCGTCTCGCTCAGCATCTTTTTCTGCAATTGCATCACGTTTATCATAGAGCTTTTTACCGCGAGCTAAACCTAACTCAATTTTTGCATATCCTCTCTCAAAGTATATTTTCAAAGGGATAAGCGCTAATCCTTTTTGCTGTGTTTTTTCTGTAAGCTTGATAATCTCCCGCTTGTGGAGAAGAAGCTTTCTGGGGCGTCTGGGGTCGGGATTGTTAATATTTCCAAACTCATATGGGGCGATGTACATGCCATAAAGCCATGCTTCACCATTTTTTATCTGAGCATAGCTTTCCTGAATACTGGCTTTGTTAGCTCTGATGCTCTTAACTTCAGTGCCAACTAAACATATGCCTGCGTCGTATGTTTCATCTATAAAATAGTCATGCCAGGCTTTTCTATTTACTGATATAACTTTTTGACCTTGCTGCGCCATAAATTGCTCCAATATTATCTGGAGATTATAACAGATTAAGAATTGGTTTACAATGCCAATAGCTTTTAACTTGCAGCTTCAGCTATTTGCACAGATACAAGCTTGGATATGCCCGGTTCCTGCATTGTTACACCATATAGGATGTCTGCAGCTTCCATTGTGGCTCTGTTATGAGTGATTACAATCATCTGAGAGCGCTCTGCAAATTCGCGTATCACATCTGCAAATTTTTCAACATTTGCATCGTCAAGTGGAGCATCTATCTCATCCAATACACAAAACGGACTTGGACGAACTGTCATTAAAGCAAACATCAATGCCGCAGCTGTAAGAGCACGCTCACCGCCCGACAGCAATAACAGGTTCTGTCTCTTTTTGCCGGGCATTTCAACCATTACGTCTATACCTGTATCCTGCAGGTTATCTGGATCTGTAAGGATGAGCTGAGTATCTCCGCCGTTAAACAATCGAATGAACATTACACGGAAAGCTTCATCAACTGCATTAAATGTTTCCATAAATATTCCGCGGGTACCGGCATCTATCTCTTTTATTGCATCAATAAGTTTCTCGCGCGCATCAGTAAGATCTAACCGCTGTTTATCAAGAAATTCATATCGCTCGGTTATGCGTGCATACTCCTGCACTGCGCCGGTGTTCACTTCACCCATAGATTTGATTTCGCGCCGTAAACGAACCACCTCTGCTGTTGAACCGTCTCTTTCTGCAGGCAGGGTTCTGTTTAATGCATCTTCAGCCGTAATGTCATACTCATCTAATAATCGGACAATTGCTTGTGAAATCTGCACATCCAGCCGTGTTTCGCGCAATTCAGCAGAATGTAGTTTCTGAGATAAAGCTTCTCTTGCCTGACTGTTGTTTTTCAACTGCTCTGAGATTGATTGATTAGATTCTGATAATTGCGCTTTCTTATTTCTGATATTATCCAAATCGATTTTTGCGGTTTCATGCAGCGCTTTTTGTGATGTCAATTGATCTTCCAACACTAAAATCTGAGATTTGGTGTCTATCTTATTCACTCCAGAATCTTTTAGCTGAGTCTGCTTCCGTTCAATCTCTTTCTTTGTTTCATTTAATGTATGAGCGCTGTTTTCTAATATCTGTTTAAGTCCAGAACGTTTCTGTGTAAGAGCGGCAATTTCAACCTTTAGTGTGTTGATGTCATTATTTGCGATATCAAGTTCATCTTGAAGCTCCTTGATTTCCTTCTCGGTTTGAGACATCAAATCATCCAGGTCTACATTTTGCTTATCAGAAGAATTGACCGAATTACTCAATTCATCTGCATGTTTTTTTGCTTCAGCAATATTGTTTTCAATATCATTTTTTTCGAATTGCAGAGATTCTAATTCACTGCAATACCGTTTCAATTCCTTGTTAGTAAATTCTTTCTGACGTTCTTTTTCCAGCAATTTAATTCCAATTTTGGATTTTTTTTCTTCTAATGCAGATATTGAATTAGTTATTTCATTCAATGCTGATTCATGCTCTTTAAGTGATTTTGCTGCTTTCTCTATTGATTCGTTCAAAATGGAAATCTCCGTGCTTAAGGCGCTTATTTCCTGTTTGCGTCCCAATATGTTTGCAGTTTTGCCGGATATATGTCCGCCTGTTATTGCACCGGATGGTGAA
>JAPXND010000034.1:0-7877 GCA_033808695.1 Armatimonadota bacterium | reverse complement strand
ATTTTATTCCATCCCATTACTGTTTTCGATGCTGCTAATGCCGAATCAATATCTTTGGCAATAAGAGTTTTTGATAAAAGCGAATTTATTGCAGGAGCGTATTTATTGTCAAATGATATAAGCTCACTGCCAATTCCGATTATGCCGTTTTTGCCAACAGACTCTTTCAGCATTGGCGAAGTTGTATTCCGCATTGAATTCAAAGGAAGGAAAGTTGCTCTTCCGGAACGGCTGCGCTTTAAGTATTCAATGGCATACTTTGCTTCTTGGTCTGTGTCAGTAATAATATCCTGCAGGTTTGATCCAAGCGCTGTTTCAAATGCCATTTCATAACCTTTAGGCACCTTTATTACATCTGCAACAACAGCATATTCACCTTTCAGTGATTTAGATTTGACTGCAGAGGCAATTGATCGTACTCCTTGATAGTATCCTTCTTTTGAATCCTCCATCTCTCGAAGAGTTTTCAATCTTGATTGTTTTCCAACTGTTTTGCTGCGATTATTTGAAATTTCATCAGATGTGTTTCGTATGTTTGCTTGCTCTTTCTTCAAATTCTCGGTCGATGCAGTGATTAATCCGTCTGTTTCATCCTGATCTGTTTTTAGTTGAGCTATTGTAGATTCAACTATCCGCAGTTCTTCTTTCGCTGAAGATATTAAATTCTCAGATTTCGATATTTCTTCGTTTCGTTTGTTCAGCAGCAATGAAAGTGATTCTATTCTTTGAGTTATGTTTGCAAGCTCGTTGCGTTGAGCAGCAAGCTGTTTCGCCAATTCTATATAATCCATTTTTTGGCTGTTAGCTGCATTCAGTTTTAAATTGATATTATCCTGTAACTTTTGCAGTTCTAAAGACTTTCCCTGCAGTTCAGAAGTTATCTTATTTTCGGTTTCTTGTATTTCACGGGTTTCAGCATTCAATTCGTTTTGCTGGGTTTCTAAATCTGATACTCTCTCGCTTAATTGTGCAATTTCCTGCATCAATGACGATTCCATACTGGCGGTGTTTGCAATCTGCTGTTTTGCCATGTTAAGCTGGCTTAATGTTTTTTCAATATTAGACAAAGACTCCTGATATGCCGACTGTGATGATTCCATATTCATATCAATCTTGGCAACAGCATCTGCAAGCTCTTCATTTTCTGATTTAAGCTCAAATATTGTTTTTTCTATCTTTTCAAGTTCTTCAACATCAATGTCTTTGTCGTTTCGCAGATTTTGTATCTCTGCATTGTATCGCTGAAGATCACTAACAAGAATCCCAACTTCTATATCCTGAAGTCTTTCAGAAAGCTCAAGATACCTTTTTGCAGTTTCTGCCTGCTCTGCCATAGGCTCTATCTGCCCATGCAGCTCATAGATTATATCATTAACTCTGTTCAGATTCTGATCGGTGTTTTCAAGCTTGCGTTCAGCTTCTTTTTTCCGATGTCTGAATTTCTTTATGCCGGCAGCTTCATCAAACAATGCACGTCGATCTTCCGATTTTGCAGATAATACTGCATCAAGTTCTCCTTGACTTACTATTGAATATGCTTCTCTGCCTACACCTGTATCCATAAAAAGCTCATATATGTCTTTCAATCGGCAGGGGGTTTTGTTTATAAAGAATTCGCTTTCTCCTGATCGGAATGCACGTCTGGTAACGGTAACTTCATTATAGTCTAAGGGGAGTTTTCCGCTGGCATTGTCAAATGTAAGGGATACTTCAGCCATGCTCACGGGTTTACGCTTGCTGGTGCCGGCGAAAATCACATCCTGCGATCTATGCCCGCGTATGTTGCGAATGTTCTGTTCACCCAGCGCCCAAAGAATAGCATCTGAAATGTTGCTTTTGCCGCTTCCATTCGGACCCACGACTGCAGTTACACCGGGAGTAAACAATATTTCGGTTCTATCAGCAAAGCTTTTAAAACCTTGAATTTCTAACTTTTTAAGAATCATTAACGCCTTCCCGGAAGTATATACAGTATGACAAGTGAATGTAAAAAGTGCGTAGGATTTCGATATAAACAGAGGTTGAAACCCAGAAAAGGGTATCATAAATAGATGCTGATGTCAAGAATTTGCAGGATAGAACCTATATGCAAAATTTGTTTGGGGACGATTTCTAATTCGCGTCCCCAAACAAATTCATTTGTATGTCTATTCTTTCTTCTTACCGATTACATTCATTTTTGTTGAACAGTCTGGGCAAGTTCCCGATGTTGCCGGTCTGCCATTTTTCATTATAATGGCTTTTGGATTTTTCATCTCTTTTTTTGCCTTGCACTTTACGCAATAACCCTGCATTTACTTCACCTCCTTGTAGTTTTGTATTTATGATAGAAAACTGAAACTCGGTGGTCAGAGGAGAAATAGCGTCTTTAGGCCGTGTTTCAACAGTATATTATATGATATATGCTGTTATTCCTTCATAGATTGATAAAATTATGTAGTTTAAGGCAAATTTACCCTGAAATAGGCTGACTTGCTATAGTATCTATCTCTTTAGGTATGAGTTTACCTGATTTGATTGTATAATAACCGGCGCAAGCTATCATTGCAGCATTGTCGGTACATAATATAGGAGGCGGACATGAGAATTCAATACCTCTTTTTGCCGATTTCTCTTTCATTTGCTGCTGCAGACGGGAATTTGCGGCAACTCCGCCTGCAATTGCTATGCGGTTTATTCCTGTGGCTTCAACAGCTTTCAATGTTGTTTGAACAAGCATATCTACAACAGCATCCTGAAAACTTGCTGCTATATCTGCCATCGAGTGTTTGTTGCCTTGCTCTTTATAGAACCTGATTACTGCAGTTTTTAATCCGCTGAAACTAAAATCAAGTGTGTCATCCAGTTTTGCTCTGGGAAAATGTATTGCCTTAGGATTTCCTTCCTTTGCAATTCTGTCTATTACTGGCCCTCCCGGATAACCGAGTTCCAGTATTCTGGCGGATTTATCGAATGCTTCACCTGCTGCATCATCCCTTGTTCTGCCCAATATTTCGTAATCATCATGGCTGCGCACAAGAATTAAATCTGTATGCCCGCCTGATACTACAAGTGTAATGAATGGAAATCCAAAATTGGGATTAATTAGGAAATTTGCGGCAATATGTCCCTGCAGATGATGGATTCCCACAAGCGGTACATCAAGCGCTGCAGAAAGTGATTTTGCTGCTGTAACGCCTATAAGTAATGCACCCAGCAGCCCCGGACGGTTGGTTACTGCTATTCCATCTATATCTGTAAAACATATATTGGCTTTTGATATTGCTTCATTAATAACCGGATTAATCAGTTCAACATGCTTCCGTGATGCCACTTCTGGTACCACTCCGCCAAATCTGGCATGAAGGTCTATTTGTGATGATATTATGTTAGATAGAATCTCTCTTCCATCTTTCACTATTGAGGCTGATGTATCGTCGCAGCTGCTTTCTATTCCCAGTATTATCATATATCGCTTTCCAGTAAATCCTTGTTGTTTGTAAACAATTCAATAAACTTTTCAGACTTCATATCGGTAAGCCACATAACTATTGCATCTTCCTGATTGTTGGTATAATACCCTTTGCGGATTGCTAATGCTTCGAACCCATATTTTATATATAGAGATTGTGCAGCATGATTGTGTTTTCTTACTTCAAGCAATATACAGCTTGCCTTGCGCCTTAAAGCTTCATCTATAAGCGCTGCCAGCATTCTTTCGCCGATTTTTCTGCGTCTGAATTCTGGGGCAACTCCTATTGTGGTTATGTGCGCCTCATCCATTACAATCCATTCGCCTGCAAAACCTACTATCTCATTATTTTCTCTTGCAACTATATAGAATCCAGATGGATTGTATACTTCAGACATGTATGCACTTATTGACCACGGAGTAGGAAAGCAGATCTTATCAAGCTCGGCAACCCGCTCTACATCTTCCATCTTCATAATATCGATAATCATAACAAAATTTCCAATATCAATCAGGATTTATAAATTAAATCAATTTAGTCTATCATATACATAATTCATCGTCAATTTGATTTGCAATATGTTTCTCTGTTTTTTCGGAAGGATGAAAATATACATATGTTTAATATACACATAGAATAATTATAACAGGTAGGAGATTATGAATATATTTACCGAAGCAGCACAAATAAATATGATTAATTACACTGTAGACGTTATAATGCCAAAGCTGTGGTCTATTGCTAAAATACTCATCTTTATAATAATCCTGCGATTAATCTGTTATGGCATTATTGACAGAGTGTTGACTTCTGTTTCAAACAGAAGTGATGACGATGATACTGCCAAAGTTGGACGCATGAAAACGCTTGGAAGCTTAATAAAGAGCGTTTTATTCTACATTCTTGTATTCATAGCAGGAGTTATGCTTCTGCGGGTATTTGATATAGATCCCGCTCCTGTCCTCACTGCAGCCGGTGTGGTGGGGTTGGCAGTTGGTTTTGGCGCACAGAAGCTGGTAAGAGACATAATTGCTGGATTTTTTATTTTGCTGGAGAATCAATATTCGGTAGGCGATTATATTACAACAGGAGCTGTTACAGGAACCGTTGTAGAGCTTGGTATGAGGGTTACCAAATTGAAAGATGACATAGGGAAGCTTGTATACATATCTAATGGCGATATTATGCAGGTTGTCAATCATTCAAGAGGAACAGTTCAAATGATACTTGATGTAAACTTTGCTCCGGATACCGATATTCAGAAGGCAAAAGAGATAATCGATACAATAGGCGCTGATATTTTAAATGAAACAAATGATGTAGATACAGCTCCTATTGTAAATCAGATTGTTGGAATAAGCGCTGCAAGCATAACACTTCGAATAACAGCAGAGGTCAAATCAGGAAGCCAGGAATCAGTGCAGTCTGCCATAAGAGAAAAAATCCATCATAAAGTAAAAGATGGAACAATTAAGCTTGCATAGTTTAAATATTCGTTAAATAAATCGCAAGTTGACAATGCCAGTTATGATAAATTACAATTATATAATAAGTCATATCAATACAGACAAAAGCTGCATAAGTTCAGCAATACAAATAGTTAGAGGTAAAAATGAAATATTCGGCTCCCAGAGGAACAGCCGATGTTCTTACAAGTGATAGTTCCAAGTGGCAGTTTCTTGAAAATAAATTCAGAGAAATATGTCGTTTATATAAATACAATGAGCTTCGTACGCCCACCTTTGAGGAAACCGAGCTCTTCACCCGGAGTATCGGTACGCATACCGACATCGTAGGCAAGGAAATGTATACCTTCCAAGATAAAGGCGGTCGAAGCATCACGCTCCGCCCGGAAGGAACTGCACCGGTAATAAGGGCTTACATACAGCATAAGCTGCATGGTGAATCTTTAATCAATAAAATATACTACATAAGCAGCATATTCCGATACGAACGCCCACAGGCAGGGCGTTATAGAGAACACCATCAGATGGGATTGGAAGCTATCGGTTCAGCAGATCCGGCAATTGACGCAGAAGTTATTTCCTTGGCTGTGCAGTATTTCACTGAAATAGGAATAACAGGGCTTTTGCTTAAAATCAATTCCGTTGGCTGCCCAGTATGCAGACCGAAATACAGAGAAGTTCTCAGGAAAGCCGTTGAGCCGTATCTGAATGATCTCTGCGGCAACTGCCAGACTCGATATGAGCACAATCCTCTGAGAATGCTCGACTGCAAGGCGCCTAAATGCAATGAGCTTACCAACAACATTCCTTCTATACAAGATCATCTGTGTGAAGATTGTTCACAGCACTTTAATAAGGTTCTGGAATATCTCAATTCATTGGGCATAAGCTGCAAACTCGATCCGAAGCTTGTCAGAGGGTTTGATTACTACACCAAAACAGCCTTTGAAATAGTAAGCGATTCACTTGGCTCACAAAATGCAGTTGCCGGTGGAGGCAGATATGATGGTCTTGTAGAAGAATTAGGCGGACAGCCTACTCCCGGAGTAGGGTTTGGGTCGGGCATAGAACGTCAGCTGGTGATACTGGAAGCATTGAATGCTCTGCCAGCCGTAAAAAGCGGCACCGATGCATACATAGTTACTATTGGTGATCAGGCAAGAACAATCGGTTTGCGTCTTCTCAATCAATTGAGAAATGCCGGTATATCAGCAGATACCGATTATTCCGGTAAAAGCGTAAAAGCCCAAATGAAAATGGCTGATAAGGCAAATTCTATGCTTACCATAATCATTGGCGATGATGAGCTTGCGCAGGGGATTGTAAAAATTCGCAATATGGGCACTAATGAAGAATCAACAGCAGCAATAGATTCAGCTGTTAATGAAATTGAAGGATTACTTAAAAATATAAATTAATAATTTTGGGCAGGCACCCAACTATTGAGAGGATATTATGGAATTAACACCCAGAGAAAGATTTATCAAGGCATTAAAAAGAGAGCCGCTTACAGGTCGAGTTCCGCATTTTGAGCTGGTATTTTTTCTTACGCTCGAAGCTATCGGCAAGATTCACACAAGTCAGCAAAGCTATGCTCAGTGGGATCAGATGGAAGAAAAAGAACGGCAGCTCCATCGTGAATATAATGCCGACATGTTCATAGAAGTAGCGGAAAAATATGAACAAAGCGCAATTTTCCTCCATCCCAACCCGGGATCTTTTGAGGAAGTAGTAAGGCTTATTGATATCATTCGCGAGAAATCCGGAGATAAATATTTCCTTATGCTCCACGGTGATGCAACCTACTCAATTCCTGATGGCAACAGCATGTTGGATTTTACATATAGAATGGTTGATGATGCAGATGGTATGAAAGCAGAAGCAGCACGATATGTAGAGAATACGCTGAAATTGGCTGAAGAATACAAAAAACATACCAGTCTGGATGGATTTGCACTTTGCTCCGATTATTGTCTAAATACTGGACCATTTATGAGTCCTAATCAATTCAGTGAGTTTGTTGCACCGTATCTCAAAGATTTAATCAAAGGTTACAGAGATATGGGATTCTATACAATTAAGCATACAGATGGCAACATAATGCCAATTCTTGACCAGCTTGTACAGGCAGAACCTGATGCACTCCATTCAATTGATCCGCAAGCCGGCGTTGATATTGCAGAAGTGAAACGTTTAGTAGGGGATAAGGTTGCTCTATGCGGCAATGTTAACTGCGGGCTTATGGATACAGGCACAGAGGAAGAAGTTATAGAATCTGCGCGTTATGCTCTTAAGCACGGTATGCCTGGCGGAGGATATATATTCTGCACAAGCAACTGCATCTATACCGGAATGAGACTTGCTCGTTATGACCTGATACTTGATATATGGCGAAAAGAAGGTAATTATCCGGAAGCATAATAGCATTACTGAGAGGGGTTTGGAGGATAACTAATTAATGGAATGGAAACGAACACATAAATGCGGAGATCTGTCGGCAGCTGATATAGGTGCCGAAATACGCATAAACGGCTGGGTGCAAAAACGCAGGGACCATGGCGGATTGATATTTATTGATGTAAGAGATAGATGGGGACTGATACAGGTGGCGCTGGATCCTGCCATTTCTGTGGAAGCGCACAAAGCGGCAGAAGACGTTCGCAACGAGTATGTTGTTTGTATTCAGGGTATAGTTCGACGACGCCCGGAAGGAACAGTTAATCCCAAACTCAAAACCGGCGAAGTTGAAATAGCTGCAGGCAAACTGATAGTTTTGAATTCAGCCAAAACAACCCCATTCCAAATACTTGATGAAATAGATGTTGATGAGCTCATTCGCCTTAAGTATAGATATCTTGATTTAAGAAGACCACTGATGCAGGAGCGATTGATACTCAGACACAAAATCACCAAACTAATGCGGGATTATCTGGATGCTCGAGATTTTATAGAGGTGGAA
>JAPXND010000033.1:0-20579 GCA_033808695.1 Armatimonadota bacterium | reverse complement strand
GGACGGAGGAGTTGCTTGTATAGGACTTGTGCCCGGATGTGTAAAGAAATTCAACACATCAAACAAAGAATACAAAATCCCGCAAATAGGATGGAATAATGTAAAAATAATACAGAAGCATCCAGTTTTTGAAGGAATTGAAAACAACAGTGAATTTTACTTTGTGCACAGTTATTATCCAAAATCCACTGATACATCATTTATAATAGGTGAAACAGATTATGCAGAGGTAAGGTTTACCTCTGTAACAGGCAAAAATAATATCATTGCAACACAGTTTCATCCTGAAAAGTCAGGACGAATAGGTTTGAAACTGCTGGATAATTTTAGGAGATGGGACGGAAAATGCTAACAAAACGTATAATACCTTGTCTTGATGTAATAAATAAAAAAGTTACAAAAGGCGTAAAATTTCAAAACAACATTGAGCTTGGTGATCCTGTAGAAATGGCGATTGCTTACAGTGACGGCGGATGTGATGAGCTTGTTTTCTACGATATAACAGCATCGGCTGAGCGACGGCCAATAGACATAGATATGGTAAAAGAGGTAGGCAGCGCTATACATATTCCATTTGCAGTAGGCGGAGGTATTGAGACTACTGACGACATGCACAGAGTGCTTCTTGCAGGGGCAGAAAAAGTATCTGTCAACTCACTTGCAGTAAAAAATCCAAGCATTATTGCAGAAGGCGCTAAGCTGTTTGGGTCACAATGTATAGTGTTGGGTATGGATCCAGTGGCAGTAGATGACCGTGAAAAGTTTCCCAGTGGATATGAAATCACTATACGCGGATTCCGTGAGCGCACAGGCATTGATGCTGTAGAATGGGCAAAACGCGCAGAAGATCTGGGAGTTGGAGAGATTGTAGTTAATTCGGTAGATGCAGATGGTACCCGTGACGGTTTTGAAATCAACCTGACAAGACTAATATCAGAGAATGTAAGCATTCCGGTGGTTGCATCCGGCGGGGCAGGAACACCACAGCATCTTGTAGAAGTATTCACCGACGGAAAAGCAGATGCAGCTATAATTGCAAGCATGGTACATTCCGGTCTTTATACAATTCAGCAGATAAAAGATGACTTAATTAAGGCAAATATTCCGGTTCGCAAGAATTGGTAATAATGAAAGAGCCAAATTTTCCATATTTGCTTTCTATAAACAAAATATCAGACAGCTCCACGAATAAAGCTGTCTGATATATTTTTCAAGATTAATGGGTTTTATTTTCCTCCCATACCGGTTAGTGTAATTCCCTGTATAAAGTATCTTTGTGTAAAGAAGAATACAATTAAAACCGGCATCATAACCAGCGTAGATGCAGCCATCAGCAGTCCATATTCCGCACCATGAGCGCTCTGGAATAACTGTAATCCATATGCCAAGGTCATTTTTTCAGGTGAATTGATATAAATCAATGGACCCATGAAGTTGTTCCAACTGCCCATAAATGTCATTATGGTTAGCGCTGCAAGAGCCGGTTTGATTAAAGGAAGCATAATTCGCCAATAGATGCCAAAGTAGCTGCATCCATCTATTTTGGCAGCATCCTCAAGCTCTGTGGGAATTGTCATAAAGAATTGTCTGAGCAAGAAAACGCTGAATGCACCTGCAAAGAATGAAGTTGCCCACAATGGTCTAAGAGTATCGTACCAACCCAATGCTCTGAAAATAAGGAAAACAGGTATCATTGTAACAGCAGCAGGAAGCATCATAGTTGCAAGGAGAACTCCAAATAACGCATCTCTACCAGGCCATCTCAGTCTTGCAAATGAATATGCAACCAACGAGCTGGACAATAAAGTTCCAAGTATACTCATCAGTGTTACATAAACGGTATTCCATAAATACAGCAATCCTTTATGTGTTTCAGGCGGAAGAAATTCAAGAGCTTCTGTATAGTTTTCCCATTTAGGATCAAACTGTCTCTTTTGTGTAAGCTGAGAGTTGGTTACCGTCATTTTCTCACCTGCTGGTACACCATCCTTTAATCTTTGAACAACCTTTGTACCGTCTTCATTCTCCATAACCTCAGCAACTTCAACGGTTCTGCCATTAATTTCCATTGTAGAAAGTCCAGCTTTTTTTCCGTTGACATCAATCTTTATTTGCTGAGTAGGAACCCAAACAGGCGGATATTTGAATGTTTCACTTTCCTCTTTGACTGAAGTCGTAAGCATCCATACAAATGGAACAATAAAAATGATGGAACCTGTTATTAAGACTTCGTGCAATATTGTTTGCCTAAAGAATTCCTTTCGCTGCTTTACTTGTTTCCAATCTTTGTATTGATTCTTAGCTACAAGATAGTAAACAAACAAAAGCAGGAATGCAATTCCAAAGAATCCCAAAAATCTAATAGATCTGTTTGCATGCACATTTTGTAAAAATAATATAGATGGTAAAAATGCAGCTATGGGTATTAATACCATACTTGTTATTCTATATTTTATGCCTTCCATAATTAGCACGATGAAAATGCATACAGATGTATACATGAATACTACGCCAAGCAACCAGAATAATGGATAATACTTTTCCATCTATTTCCCCTTTTCCGATTCATAATGAACCCAGCGAGGTGCCAGTTTCAATTGAATAAGTGTAAGTAACAGGATGATTATAAACAAAATCCAAGCTAATGCTGATGCATATCCCATCTTGAAATATCCAAATGCATTATTGAATAAGTATAGAACCGGTACCAACGTCGCATCTGCCGGTCCGCCTCCTGTCATGATGTATTGCGCCTCAAACGACTGCAATACGCCTATTGTTCCCATTATCAAATTGAAGAACATATATGGTGTTATCATTGGGAATGTTACATTCCAAAATCTGCTCCACCACCCTGCTCCATCTATCTCTGCTGCCTCATACAGATGCTGAGGTACTCCCTGCAGTCCTGCTAACCAGAGTATCATTCCTCCACCTGCTCCCCATAATCCCATTATGATGAGTGCAGGTTTTGCATATTGCTCACTTGCAAGCCATGTAGGAGGCGCTATGTTAAACCAGTTTGATAGTGTCGCCTTCCATGCGGCATTAAGAAGTCCATACTGTGGATTGAGTATCCACATCCATAGTATCAGGTTTGCAACAACCGGCACGATTGATGGCAGATAGTATATTGTCCTATACCAAGTCATTCCTCCGACTTTGGAATTGAGCAGCAATGCAATAGCAAGGCTCAAAATCAAATTCAGTGGGAGCCCAAATATCGCAAGGTAGGCTGCGTTGTATAATGATTTAGATACATAAGTCCAGTCATCAGTAAACAACTCACGATAGTTGTTGATTCCAAGCCATCTTGCGGCATGAAGAACATCATAGTCGCAGAAGCTTAATACAATGGATGCAAGAATTGGTCCAAGCGTAAACACCAAAAATCCAATAATCCAGGGTGAAGCAAATATAAAACCTGCATACATTTCACCTTTGGTAAGATTGCCATGAGCTTCTTGTTTCTTATACTTTCTATACATTAAAAATATAGAAAGTATTAACAATATTGCAATGATTATTACCGGATAAGTCATATTCAATACAGGATATTTTTCCCTATTAAAGGTTTTATCTAATTCCTTTTGAACAATCTTAGTTCCATAATCCATAGCTTCTTGAGGAGTCATTTTGTGTCTTGTAGCATTTGTAACAGCACGAACATGCTCATCCCAAAGCCGCTGACCAACAAAGGTAACAGGCCGATATCTGGAAACTGCCATCATATCGAGGCATAGCTGCAATGGTTTATAATATTTTGGATCTTTAGGTGCAAATTCCTTAAGAATTATTTCATTAATCTTGCCATTAGCGGTAAGAGAAGGAATAAACATTCGTTCCTTGCTTTTATTATAATTCTTTTGTGCTTCGTTAATGATGCGTGTACCTTCAAGCGAGCTCATGAATTTTATGAATCTCCATGAGAGCTCCGGGTTTTTTGCACCACGTGGAATTGCAAGTGAATGTCCTCCGCTCCATGTTATAAATTTCGGTTTTCCTTCAAATGGCGGTTTTCCTTCTAATCTTTCTTTTGGAACAGGTGCAGGAGCAACTCCAAAATCAACATCTGGACCATAGCGGGCAATAAATGCAATAAACCAACCAACATCTACTCTCATTGCTACCAAATCAGTGATAAATGGATCGAGGTCATAGCTTTTAAAACCAGCGGAAAATGAATCAAGGGCTTCAACGCCTTTTAGTTCATCA
This sequence comes from Armatimonadota bacterium, assembly GCA_033808695.1. GTDB lineage: Bacteria > Armatimonadota > UBA5829 > DTJY01 > DTJY01 > JAPXND01. The sequence goes on along the minus strand of JAPXND010000033.1, from coordinate 16,364 downwards.
TATATTTTAGTTACATATTCCAAAGCTGCAACGGATTGGGGGTTGTTCATGGTGCAGGTTCGTCCATCGGGACTCATGAATTCGCCGCCATTTTGCCAGCTGTAAAGATACAGGTAGCAGTTGCCGAACATCGGTATATAGCCAACTTGCTTTATACTTCCATCTTTGTTGTATTTAGTTAGTCTCTTAGCATAATCAAGTAATTCATCCCAAGTTTGTGGAGGTCTTTCAGGATCAAGACCAGCTTCTCTGAATAGTTTTTTGTTCCAAAACAGAACACGATCATCTGTGCTAAATGGTATGGCATATACTTTTTCCTTATATACAGCTTCTGCCCAGCAAGCATGATAGAATTCTTCTTTTCTAATACCATCAGGTTCATTTGCATCTTTCTTGATGAATTCATCTAACGCCATAAAGGTGTCTCTTGATGCCCAATCTCCTATAGTAAATCTGTCTTGATGGATTACATCCGGCGGAACTTTACCTACAATTGCCGTAAGAAGTTTCTGCGGGTTCATTCCACCAGCGCCCATAGACATAGATCTAACATCTACATCCGGATTCCTTCGTTCAAATTCAGCTATTGCTGCATCTAAACCTTTCCAGTCTTCACCAGTTGGAAGTCCCCATACTACAAGTTTGGTTTTCTTTATATCATTTCTTGCACAGCCTGAAATAATACTAAACAAAGCCAAAACTACTGCTGCCAAACATAGCTTTCGGAACAACTGCATATATACATTTACCTCTGCTTTACAAAAAATACAACTTCATGAATTAATAATATTAGTTTTCTATACAAAATGATGAAATACCTTCATAAAAGCAAGAAATTTGCAATTATATTTGAAATTTCAAAAGAAATAAACAGAAAATATGCATTAATGGTTAGAGGTTTTGTTTAATTCCTGTGAGTCTAATTCTTGGTCAGGCGTATTAGATGATCTGTCAAGATTGGTTTTTAAATCGTTAAGCGACTTATTTGCTCTCTTTTTCAGTTCAGCATTTCTGGCAGCTTTCAATGAATTAAGATTAGACATATATTCAAATGAATCGGCTTCATCACATTCAGCATTTGCACGCCGTTCTAGTTCATTGATTGCTGAAATATCCATAGAAAAGGCATTGTTGAATTTAGTATACATCTTGTTTAAAAGACTTTTTGCTTCAGCGTTAATCTCTTTTGCAGCAGCGATTTTCAGATCATTTTGGAATTGAATGAGGTTGGCTTCTGCAGCAGAAGAGAATTTGCTCATGCCCTGCATTTTATTTTGCAATTCCAGTATTTCGGATTTACAGGTTTTTATACTTTGTTCAAGGGCAGATGCATTACAAACTGATTTCCTTTGCGATTCCAATTTTGACAGCATATTCTTTTTATAAATAAGCTGATTTTTTATTATTTCTTTATCTCTTAATATAGGAATTGCATAAGCCTCGATTTCATTATACTTGGATGTAAACAAATCAACAACATCATTATTGGTGTGTTCCACGTGCGTCTGAACAGAATCAACAACAGAAACAGTTTCAGCAACTCCATCCTGTTTATCCAGTAGAACTTTACCTGCATCCACAGATGCCTGTAAGCTAACAGCAGCATTCTTTTTACTGCGATTGGATATAATCTTATACATATCACTCCATTGCTCATTATTTGGCAAATGCACAATGAAAGCAATTGCATACATTAGTGAAACAAACAATCCTATTGAGACTGGAAACCAAAATGTATAGCCTGAGTTATTAAATATTAGATAAGTCCCACTGAACATAGAGAGGATTCCAATACCAGCGTAAAAACCGCTTCCCGGCAGAATGTAAGATTCAACTATCAGCAGAAGAATGCTTGCCAGCAGCAGCACAATTCCTATATATGGAATTTCGTTATATATCATCCAGGTTAAATAGACGGATGCAACGATTATAACTCCTGCAATACCTAATCCACCGTATATTGATCTTTCCGATGCTTGCAAAACGATAAACATCATTCCTGCAAACAGCAGTATAAAAGTTATCCAGGGGCTCATTATTGTGTTTTCTATATTTTGTATGAGATTGCTTACTTCCATTTTTTTATCCAACATTTTATCCAACATATAGAATTGCAAGTAATTTGATTATTCAGCAATATTATGAACGAGCAATATATTTTTTATGCATGTTATAATCAACTACGGTCTGAAAAATTATAAATCCCTTTTTTATATTTACAATGAATTTTTTAATAACACCGACTTCATTTTTTTGCTGACTTAGGGATATCCCTTCTTCATCCATTTTGCAAAGAAAATCCTGCCAGAGATCGATTACAGGTTCCTCAGGTGATATAGATTCTATGGTTGATATAACATTCCGCACATCCTCAATTTCCATACGACAATCGGGACATTCAGCCAAGTGAGAGGTAATGTTATTATATACATCTATAGGTAGATTATTATCAATGTAATCTGTTATGTATGTTTTTACCTGCTTGCAGTTCACTTCAAATCTCCTGTGCAAATAATAAGGATTCATTATTTTACTTTATATATAGAAACAAACGGTTTAAATTTTTCTTTAAATGATAACCTGGCTCTATGCAGCCTTGATTTAACTGTTTGGAGATTTATGTTCATTATATTGCTGATTTCCTCATATGAAAGCTGCTGAAAATCTCTTAATACAATCAGCATCTTATACTCCGGCTTCATTTCATTTAGAACATTATTAACAAGCATTTTCAATTCGTTTGCTTCAATTGTATTTTCGATATTCACACTGTCATCTGCTATTTCAAATCCAGGCTGATCAATTATTAACATATCAAGCGAATCTTCTTTAAGTCTTTTCCTGCATCTAATTCTATTCAGGCAAGTATTTTTAGCTATGCTGTAGAGCCATGTTGAGAATTTAGACTCGTATCTGAATTTGGATAAAGACTTTATCACACTAAGGAACACCTCTTGTGTTAGATCATGTGCGTCTTCACTGCCAACCATTCTGTTGACGACATTGAACACAATTGATTGATATTTTTTATAAAGCTTTTCAAATGCATATATATCGCCATTTAGATATGCCTTAACAAGAATAATATCTTCATCAATCTCTTTTGCGTCCGGGCCTAAACCCCTTATATCTGATGTTTTCACATCAGCATCTGTCATTATGAAAACCTCCGGAAGCGACAGTGTTGTTAGGTAGAAGGGAAACATAATTACTGCAATTCCTTCCGGATGGTTCTGATGATAAGACAATCGAAAACCATAAAAGGTTGCAGTATTTTAAAATTATTTTATTTCATAACATACTACATTGCCCGAATCTGCACCTGTTTCGGTATCCATCAGATAAACAAATCTATCATTGACACATATCAACCCATAAAGCTGGTCAGATGCCGGTAAAGGCAATGTAATAAGTCTTTCGTCATTTGGAAAATAAACATCTGCTATTTGTCTGCCATCCTGACGATATGCAAGCAGGAACCATATATCATTATTTTGCTTATTAACCGACATATCCGCCACAAGAACAGCGCTTTCCGGATGGTCTATTTCCCTGATTGACAGATATTCAGTGTTTCCATCCGGCTGAATTTTCCATATACCGTAGGGATAAATTCCATAATTTAAATATATGCAGCCATCAGAATCGGTATCTATGTTCATCAATATGGAATCAATATGTTTAGTTTCAATATCAACAGGAATTGTGTTTATGAGGCTGCCTAATTGATCATAAATGTTTATGCACAATACTTTGTTCTGCATTGCAAGAACATACAATAAATAATCGCTTCCGGTGCACAAACAAATAATATCAGATAGTCCAAAATCTCCTGTTTGCATTCCGGTTTCATCATAACGCGTAATAAGGGAAGCAGAAATATCTGCAATAAAGAACACTGAATCGGGCATTACAGCGATGCGTATATTTGAATCGGATATGTTATTTATATCAAATGATACAATTTCTTCAGCTGTATTGTTTATTCGATAGACACGATTATTATGACTATCGCAGATGTATACACGATTTAATGAATCTATTGCTGCATCATCAAAACCAACATCATATAATTCTTTAATATGGGGAATATTGACTTGCCATTTTTTTACAATATGCATATCTGACACCCTTAAGAATGAATTGTTGCTTTGATTACCACATGATTTGTCATACCGGTCCATGCTTTAATTCCTATGTATTTGCCGGTAAGATATGTTTCGTACCAAAGCTCTATTGTATAAACTCCTGGAGTAAGCATATTCCAAAAACCTTTCTCTGGACCATATCTTACATCGATGGTGGTTTTATATGTTTCACCTGGTTTTAAGGTAATAAAATCTTTTTTAGTTTGAGGTGAATAGATTACAATATTTCCTTTATAGGCAATTTGTTTTCCGTTAAGCTTAACAATTTGTTTAATTGGCAGCTGATTGCTTTTATAATATGCTGGGGCGGGAATTAATCTGTTATTAAGCTTAATAGATTTTTTTGTATTATTCTTCAGCGCTAATTCAATATTTATGGGATCTCCAGCCTTGACTTTTATATTTACTGGATTAACTTGCAGCGCCAAATCACCGCTCATACCTGTTCTTTCGCCAAGGCCTATGATTTCATCGATATCCCGCTGTTTAAGACTTTCATTATATCTATTAGATAGACTATTGCCGGTATAGATACCAGCAATACATGCTATTACAATGACAATTGCAAGCAAAGCAAGATTAGATCTGTTTTTCAAATCAAATTTTGTCATATGATACCGCCTTACTTCCTGCATGATACCACAAATCAGTCAATAAAAAACCCTGCTGATTTAACCAACAGGGTTTCAGACAATTTATTATGCCATTTCTGTTGCAAACTTGGCTACCATATCTCCAACTTCGGTAGTGGAGTAACCCATTTTGCCTGCGGACATGCTCATCATTTTTTCGCCAGTGGCTTTGGCAATAGCTTTATCAATTAGGCCTGCTGCTTTATCTTCGCCAAGCGACTCGAGCATTAACTGAACAGCGCCGATTGCTGCCAGAGGATTGATGACATTCATCCCTGTATACTTCGGTGCAGAACCACCGATAGGCTCAAACATGGATACTCCTGATGGATTGATATTTCCTCCTGCGGCTATTCCCATACCTCCCTGAGTCATTGCACCAAGGTCGGTTATGATATCTCCAAACATATTATCTGTAACGATAACATCAAACCATTCCGGATTTTTAACCATCCACATTGTGATGGCATCTACATGTGCATAATCTGGTGTGATATCTGGATACTCTTTTGCTACTTCATAGAAAGTTCTCTCCCACAGGTCAAAAGCATATGTAAGAACATTAGTTTTACCGCAAAGAGTAAGTTTTTTGCCTTTACTGCGTTTCCTTGCATATTCAAAAGCATATCTAATACAGCGCTCTACACCTTTTCGTGTATTGATTGATTCCTGTATTGCTACTTCATCTGGTGTGCCTTTTTTCAAAACTCCACCGGCACCGGCATAAAGTCCTTCTGTGTTTTCGCGAACTACAACATAGTTTATATCTGCAGGACCTTTATCTTTAAGCGGCGTTTCAACTCCCGGATACAACTTAACGGGTCTTAAATTTACATACTGATCAAGGCTGAATCGTAATGTAAGAAGAATGCCTTTTTCAAGAATGCCTGGTTTTACATCCGGATGACCAATGGCGCCCAGATAAATTGCATCATACTTTTTCAATTCTTCTACTGCACTTGCAGGAAGAATTTCACCAGTGCTAATGTATCTGTCTCCGCCAAAGTCATATGTCTGTGTTTCATAAGTAAATCCAGCAACAGGAGCAACGGCCTGTAAAACCTTCAAACCCTCGTTTACAACTTCGGGACCAGTTCCATCTCCCGGAATAACAGCTATTTTATAATTTTCCAAAATTGACAACTCCTCCTATAAAATCGCACATAATAAATGTTAATAACATGTAAAGTATATGAGATTTAATTGATTATTGCAAATTTGTTTATTGTTTAAAACTTGTCACTTTTCATATTAGTTAGCTATAATAGACAAAATAATAAAAGAGGCGCTATTCTGAATACGTATAAACAATTGCCAAACTCATTAAAACTGGTAAAATATTCCATAATACTTATAATTGGATTTTTTATAAGTATATTAAGCGGGTTGCTGGGTATTGGCGGCGGATCCATAATGGTTCCAGTAATGGTATACTTGATTGGGATAGAACAGCATAAAGCCCATGGCACATCTCTTGCGGTTATGTCTCCAGTAGCATTGTTTACAGCCATATACTATGCTAATCATGGACATATGGATTGGATAGTAGCGCTTGAATTAACAATAGGTGGAGTTGTTGGTGCAGGATTTGGTGCAAATCTATGTACCAAATTAAGCGCACAGAATCTTAGAAAGATATTTGGAATTGTTCTTTTGCTGGTAGGAATTAAAATGCTGTTTGATGCATTTGGTTCAAGCACTAGCGTTCATGAAACAAGAATGATTTTTGAACCAACATCATTAATTGGTATAGCAGCAATAATTCTAATTGGTGTTCTTACCGGAATATTAAGCGGGCTGCTTGGTGTTGGCGGTGGAATAGTGATGGTTCCAGCAATGGTAATACTGCTGGGGATATCTCAAAAAATGGCGCAAGGAATTTCACTTGCAGTAATAATACCTGTATCCATATCTGGCGCTATGATGCATGCGAAGAATGGCAATGTGGATTTTTCAACAGGAATCTGGCTGGCTATTGGCGGAATTTTGGGTGCGTTGCTGGGTGCACATATAGCAATAGGACTTAATCCCAATTATTTATGTGGAGCTTTTGGCATATTGATGATTGTTATGGGAGCAATATCATATTTCAACAAACCAAAAAATTAACTATCAGGAGATAAAAATTGCAGAATACTAACTCAGATGTATATATCGTTGGTGTAGATCTTGGCGGTACCAATGTAAGAGCCGCTGTAATTGATATAAACGGAAATATTATTGGGCAAGGACGAAGACCTTCTCTTGCAATGGAAGAGCCAGAAACATCTATTGGGCAGATTATTTTATCAATTCATGATGCAATTAATGTATCAAAAGTTGCTAAAGAAAAGATAAAAGGAATTGGTATGGGTATTCCCGGACGCCATAATTCTAAAGAAGGGATAGTGATGTGGTCGCCTAACTTCCGAAATATGTGGAAAGGCGTGCAGGTAATTACTCCTGTAAAGGATGAATTTGGAATCCCAGTATATATGGGCAACGATGCAAATGTAGCAGCCCTTGGTGAGTTTAGATACGGAGCAGCAAGAGATGTTAACAGCATGGTGATGATGACACTGGGAACAGGTATTGGCGGAGGAATAATTCTTGATGGAAAACTATGGACCGGTGTTAATGAGGCAGGTGGCGAAGTTGGTCAGCAAGTAATCAATCCGAATGGTATGAAATGCGGATGTGGAAACCTTGGTGATCTTGAAGGAGAGACCAGGAGAGATTCCATTATAGAAAGAGCTGTAAGAAAGATATTTCTTGGGAGAAAAACTATTCTTACAGATATGGTTCCGCCAAAGTATTATGACTTAACTCCTGCCATGATTGCAGATGCAGCAAATAAAGGTGATGAAGTTGCATTAGAAGTAATGGAAGAAACCGGCTATTTCGTTGGGCTGGGCGTTTCTAACCTGATATGCATATTAAATCCGGATATGGTGGTAATTGGAGGAGGAATATCTCAGGCAGGTGAGGTTCTCTGGGGACCAATCATGCGAAGTGTAAGAGCAAACGCAATAACCGATGCACTTGAGGTATGCAGCGTTGTTCCTGCACAGCTTGGTGATGACGCAGGGGTTATGGGCGGCGCTGTATTGGCGCTTCAGGAGCTTGGATTATGAAATACGAAAAACAAACCGTGATAAAAGATGACGGTCGTCATATGGTATATTTCCGCTTTAAAAACAATGAACGTAAAAATAAGAATAAAAATGAAATAGAAGCCAATAAAGCAATATCTGTAGACAGAGAAAGGAAATAAAATTGTCTGAACTCAGATGGAATCCTCTGCTTGAACAATGGGTGGTAACAGCAACTCACAGACAGGACCGAACATTTTTTCCGCCTGATGATTATTGCCCACTGTGTCCAACAAAAGAAGGCGGATTTCCAACAGAAGTACCGGAATCTGATTACGAAATGGTTACCTTTGATAACAAGTTTCCCTCATTTCATCGTATTCCGCCTAAACCGGCTGTAAAATCTACAGATTTCTATAAGGTATTGCCTGCTGCCGGCGTATGTGAGGTTGTTCTTTATTCACCAGAGCATACAGGCTCGTTGGCTGAGAAAAGCGTAGATGAGATTGAGAATCTAGTGTATGTTTGGACCGACAGATACAACGAATTAGGAAATTTAGATTACGTAAATTATGTATTTATATTTGAAAATAAGGGAAAAGAGATAGGAGTAACTCTTGACCATCCTCATGGACAGATATATGCATATCCATTCATTCCGCCAATGATTGAAAAGGAATTATCAGCATCTAAAAAACATATGAACAAAACAGGATCTTGCTTGTTATGCGATGTGATAGATGAAGAGATAAGAGATACTCGGCGAATAGTTGCCAAAACCGATTATTTTATTGCATTTATTCCATTTTATGCAAGATATCCGTATGAAGTTCATATACTGCCATTACAGCACAAACTCAGCCTGCAGGAATTTGATGAGGAAATGAAACGTTCTTTAGCAGAGATTTTGAAAATTGTAATGAATAAGTATGACAATCTATGGGGAATATCATTTCCATATATGATGGTTCTCCATCAAGCGCCGGTTGATGGAGAGAATTATGATTATTATCATTTCCATATAGAGTTTTATCCGCCATTACGTACAAAAACAAAACTCAAGTATCTAGCCGGATCTGAATCTGGTGCAGGAGTTTTTATTAATGATACGCTGGCGGAAGAAAAAGCTGAAGAGCTTCGTAATTCTGAACCGAAAACAACAATTATTGCTATGTTAGATAAAAATTGTCATTCCGAATAAACTTTAATTCGGAATGACATATATTTGCTGCATGATTTAGTTATTTGACCATTTTAAGAATCTGACGAAACTCATCAGTGCCTGCCTCCACAAGCAACTCATACATAACAGATTCTGTGGATGTAATGATTGCTCCTGCATGACGCAGCCGAGAAAGCGCACTGCTCCAATTTCTTTCAGTTCTTGAGCAGACCCCATCCTCTGGTATGTGAACTTGATATCCCAATCCAATAAGATCATGAGCGGTTTGATTTATGCAGATATGGGTTTCAATACCACACAGAATAACAGATTTACATCCGCTTGCAGTTAGACGGTTGACAAATTCCTCACTTCCACAGCAGCTGAATGTCATTTTATCAATAGGCTGATGTTCCGGAAGAACGCTCAATACTTCCGGTGCTGTATCTCCCATTTTTTCCTTATTCTGCAGTGTAACAATTATAGGGATTTGCAAAATATCAGCAGTTTTGATCAATTTATTAACATTTGCTGTTACAGTTTCTTTGTCAAACATAGCATTGAGAAATGGTTTCTGCATATCCACCACTACAAGACAGGCATTGTTTCTATTTGCAAGATTATTGTGTCTCATATATACCTCAATATAGTTAAAGTTCAATCACTATTTTTCTATTTCCCTAATGATGGCATCTGCCATTTCTGATGTGCCAACTGCAGATGGATCATTACGATCAGGTTTCATATCATAGGTTACTGCATCTCCGGATGCAATAACAGAAGCAACGGCTTTCTCAAGTCTATCAGCGGCATCAAATTCACCAAGATGTCTAAGCATAAGCATTCCTGACAGAATAAGAGCTGTAGGGTTAACTTTATTTTGCCCTTTATATTTTGGAGCGCTTCCATGTGTGGGTTCAAAAAGTGCAGCATCATCACCGATATTTGCACCCGGAGCAACACCAAGTCCACCAACAAGACCGGCACATAGATCTGAAAGAATATCTCCATACAGGTTGGGCAAAACAAGTACATCATACAGCTCTGGCTTTTGAACAAGCTGCATGCACATGTTGTCTACCAAACGCTCCTCATATTCTATCTTTCCTTCGTATTCTTTAGCTACTTCTTGTGCAACCTTATAGAATAATCCATCGGTAAATTTCATGATATTTGCTTTTGCTATAGCCGTAACTTTTTTGCGATTGTTTTTAACAGCATAGTCAAACGCAAACTTTACTATCTGTTTTGTTCCGGTGATAGAAATAGGTTTAATTGATATGGCTGAATCGTTTCGGATTTTACCTTCTGCCATTTCAATTATTTTGTTTGCCTCATCGGTATGAATATCATATTCAACACCGGCATATAGATCTTCTGTATTCTCACGAACCACAACAAGATCTACATCCTGATATTTGGATCTAATACCCGTATAGTATTTGCATGGACGAAGGCATGCATATAGATTCAGTTCTTTTCTTAAAGCAACATTAACTGATCTAAAACCTTTTCCAATAGGTGTGGTAATTGGTCCTTTAAGAGCTATTTTATTCCTTCGGATGCTTTCCAATACTTCTTGTGGAAGGGGTGTTCCGTATTTATCCATCACATCAATTCCAGCATCATGTATTTCCCAGTTTATAGGAACGCCGGTTGCATCTAAAACCCTTTTTGCAGCAGCGGTCAATTCAGGACCGGTACCATCTCCGGGTATTAATGTTATAGTATAAGCCAACTATTTGTTCTCCTTTAACATATGTATTTAATCAATAACTACTGCACCATGTATATGAAGCTCAGGAACAGTAGTTGTCATTATCCCATTATCCCATTTCCATTTAAGCTGTTTACCTTCCGGCATCCATCTTACTTTTTGGGGTTCATTATCTACTTTCATTTTTACTTTAATATTTCTCACAGCAGGAATATAATCAAATGATACTCTATTATTTGCATCCTGCATATTCAGCGTATTAAGCATGTGCAGAGACAATTTTCCATCTTCAGTTTTGCGAAGGGATATATCTATATATGCAGGTCCTTCTATTTTAACAGCAGGATTCTTAAACATTGCTGATGCCATATCTCCTATAAATGTTCTGAGATAAGGATGATGAGTATTTGCAAAGTTTAAACATACCGGACCATAAACAGCGCCGACTTTCCCTTTTCCATAGGATGCAATGGTTGCGGCGGTTTCACCGTCTCGGTTGGTATCTTTATACAAATATCTATTTGCAAAAGATTCCGCAGTTGTAGTTTTAACGCTTTGCCAAACACCGCTTTCATTTACTATTCCTGCTGAGGTTAACACTTCGGCAGAAGTTCTTCCAGGCTCACCTATAAATTCAACTCCAAGTATAGGTTTAAACAAGCGTGCGCACTTCTCACCTAACAGCAACAGATTTCCGCCATTTTCTACATATCGTGTAACAATGGTGATAAATGTATCTGTCAGCTTGTAAGAATCTGGTATAACAATAAGAGGATATTTATTTACCATAGGCTGAAGTATGAATTCTGGCAGAAGGTCAACAGAATAACCTGATTCCAGCAGCGCATGAAGGGCGCCATTAATTTCTCTATGGTCAATTGGAGGATATGGTTCATTTGCCTGATCAGCCAGAGTTTCGGTAGGGAATAAAACAGCTACCTGCGGTACTGATTTACTGTGTCTGCTGAATGACTTTCTATCCCGGCAAAAATTGGCAACTTTGGCAGCAGTTTCAATTATGTCATTGATAACATAACCCGGTCTTGTAGGCTGATAGTATATTTGAAATGCTCCGCCCTGCATAAGCACAACAGCTGCCTCCTGCTGAAGTTGAACAGGCGTTTTGAATGTTTGCCCTATATCACCAGGCAAGCTGAATCCCCATGCCATAAGGTCCCAAGGACGGTCAACGCTTGAAAGGTATCGTGCTTCCAGTCTGGCAGAATCTAATGAGTTTAACGGCTGATAGTCAGCAGATATGTAATCCAAATTTGCAGCAATTGGTTTAGGCATCATTGATGTATATGCCCAGTTGCTTGTAATTTCCAAATTTGGATGCGTTTCATGCAGAGCATCTGACCAATGTATAAGATATTGCTCAAATTTTCTTCTGTGGAAATTTTTCCATTCTGCCCAATGAGGGTCAGCGCTGCTTTTTGGAACGTCGGTGTATCCGGTTTCATTTTTCCATGCTTCTATTGCAGCTGGCGAATAATCCAATTTTACACCCCAGCATTCACCGTCAACCCACATTCCATCAAGCTGATATGCAGTGGATACTTCTCTAAGCTGCGGTATTAATAAATCATCTACATATGAACTGAAAACACTTGTTGTCATGCCATCGGAATTGCCATCTTTATCAAGACGCGCCCACTCTGGATGTTTCTCAACAGCAACACCATCAAGAACACCAGAATAATGGATAAACAATTTGGTGCCAAATTCATTGGTTACTTTGCGCCATATAGGAAGTGCATCTTTTATGATGCCGGGAGATGGTGTACCAACTTTAGTTGGATAGCTTGTGTAACCGCCATGACCCTTACAGTCATATTGAACAAAATCTGGACGAACTTTACTAATAAGCATTCGGATATTATCTTCGCTGATATTTGCACCAATTTCTTTATCATACTGTGAAGCATGAAAATCAAAATGCAAACCGAATATTGCATCTGTCCGCGATATCATATTCTTTTTTGCGTCTGCATCGGCATTTACAACTGCAGCTGATGCAAACAATGTAATAACAACAGCTGCTACAATTGATTTCATATTACACCTCACGATTTCTATTTATTAGTTGAGTTTTTAATGTAGTTAAGCATCCCGCCGGCAAAAACAACTTGTATCTGACGTGAAGACAACCCATGTAAAACTTCAAACTTAATATGCTTGGTTTTATTCTCTACGACAAGACATGCACCTGATTCTATCATTTTTCTAGAATCTAATATCACTAATTCATCATCCTGTGTGATTAAATCGTATGTTTGAGGGTCTGCAAATGTAAGCGGCAAAATCCCAAAGTTAACAAGATTATCTCTATGGATTCTTGCAAAAGATTTAGCGATAACAGCTTTAACACCCAGATACATTGGTGCAAGCGCTGCATGTTCCCTGCTTGATCCCTGCCCATAGTTTTCTCCACCGATAATGAATCCTCCTCCTTCAGCTTTAGAGCGTTCAGCGAATGACTTATCTATTCCATGAAAAACAAACTCTGATATAGCCGGAATGTTAGATCTAAGCGGCAGTATTTTGGAACCTGCCGGCATTATGTCATCTGTTGTAATATTATCGCCTAAATGAATCAATACCTTGCCTTTAAGCTCTTGCGGCATTTCTTCTCGAATTGGCAATGGCTTGATATTTGGACCTCTGATAATATCTACCTGATCCGGATTATCTGATGGCTTTATTATCATTCCGTCATCTACTATATACTTCTCCGGCAGAACAAGCTGAACTGCTTCACCCAATTCACGCGGGTCGGTTATTTTACCTGTTATCATAGCTGCAGCAGCAACTTCCGGACTGGAAAGATAGATGCCGGCGCTTGGCGTACCGCTTCTTCCTTTAAAATTCCGATTGAAAGTCCGTATGCTCACTGCATTAGTAGATGGTGATTGTCCCATTCCAATACAAGGACCGCAGGTTGCTTCAAGTATCCTTACTCCCGATGCAATAAGGTTGGCAAGCGCTCCATTTTCTGCTATCATTTCCAGAACCTGCCGTGAGCCTGGTGATACTCCTGCACTTACATTAGGATGAACTTTTTTCCCTTTCAATATACCAGCCAGAGTCATTAAATCTCTATATGATGAATTGGTACAGCTTCCAACAAGAACCTGATCAACTTTGATGCCTGCAATATCCCTCACTTTCACAACACAATCCGGAAGGTGGGGCTGCGCTATCATAGGCTCTAATGTTGATAAATCAATTTCTATAACTTCATCATACTCAGCATCAATATCTGCTTCTATGGAAGTCCATGCATCAGCACGATTTTCAGCCTTAAGAAATTCGAGCGTTATATTATCACTGGGAAATATTGAAGTTGTTGCACCAAGCTCTGCACCCATATTCGTTATGGTGGCACGATCTGGCACTGATAGTGTTTTAACACCTTCCCCGCCATATTCCATTATCTTCCCCACTCCGCCTTTTACACTCAATCTTCTTAGCAGTTCTAGGATAATGTCTTTGGCGGATACCCATGGATTTAATTTGTTAGTTAGTTTTACAAGCGTAATAGACGGCATATTAAGATGGAATGGACCGCCTGCCATTGCTGCTGCAACATCAAGTCCACCTGCACCTATTGCAATCATACCTATTCCACCGTTTGTGGGCGTATGACTATCTGACCCCAGCAGTGTTTGACCCGGAACGCCAAATCGTTCCAGATGCACCTGATGGCAAATACCGTTTCCCGGTCGGCTGAAATTTATCCCATATTTGGAGGCAATACTTTGTAGGAATAAATGATCATCGGCATTTTCAAAGCCCGTCTGTAAAGTATTATGATCAATGTAGCTGACAGATAGTTTTGTTTTTACTTTTGGTACACCCATTGCTTCAAATTGGAGATAAGCCATTGTTCCAGTGGCATCCTGTGTAAGTGTTTGATCGATAGAAATGGCAATTTCCCTGCCTTTAACCATTTCACCGGATACAAGATGAGCTGATATTATTTTCTGTGCAGCATTCATAGACATGATTAACCTTCCTTTGGATATTATAATCCCTTATATTAAATAAACCAGTGATATTTTGAGTGTACCACTGGTCTATTCCATTTAACAATACGTTTTAACAATACGTTGTTATACTAATTATGGTGTTATTGTCATTATTTTTGCAACTTCATCTGGATATGCCGCAATGAAACGCAATTCTTCTTCTACAAGCGGTTTTCCGGTATGAAGATCTGCATACTGAACTAACTCCAGTATTTTATGGGCGTCTTCTGATGATGCAAATTCAATACCCATATCAGAGTATACTTTTATAAACCCTTTGATTCCACCGTATGCTCCAGTGGTAATAATTCGTCCGGTATTGGTAATTATCGGTTCGCCGCGACCGAGATCTTCATAATCATAGAGTTCATAGTTTTTGCGGTCTTTGAGAGCTCCATCAGCATGGATACCAGACTCATGAGCGAATGCATTCCGTCCAACACCTGGTTGATTCATTGGTATTGGAATATCAAAAACATGAGCTGCATAGTTTGCAAGCTTCCATGCTACTTTAATATTTACTCTTTCATCAAGCAGATTCAATTCTTCAAAACCGCTTGAGTATTTTAGAGCGAGTATACAAGAAAGCAGATCGGCATTACCAGCACGTTCACCTACACCATTTATGCATGTATTGATATAAGCGTTAACACCAGCATCTACAGCGCCTTTTGCACCTTCGATTGAGTTGGCAACTGCCATACCAAGATCGTTATGGCAGTGTATTTCCATATCAATTCCTACTTCTTCGGCAATATTCTTAATTCTTGAATATATAGTTTTTGGATCATCATATCCAAGTGTATCGCAATATCTAAACTTATCTGCACCTGCATCTTTTGCAGCCTTAGCGAATTTAACAAGATACTCCATATCAGTTCTTGATGCATCTTCTGCATTAACACCGATTGATTCTAGACCATGTTCTTTTGCTGCATAAACAGCATCTTTCATTTCGGCTACAATGCTTTTTCTATCAAGCTTGCCACGGAACTTATTGACAATCATTTGATCTGATGTAGACATAGAAAGGTTCATATTTCGCATTTTAGTATATTTAAAACTTAACTCTACATCACTTGGAATTGCTCTGCACCAGCCTTCCAACACTAATGGTTTTAGAAGACCTTTATCCCAAAGTTCGAGATTGGCATTCAGATAATTAGATTCATGGCGCACGAACGGAAAACCAAACTCACTTTGGTATATTCCCATTTCGTTGAGAAGCACGTTAAGGAGTGTTTTTTGTAGTTTTGCTGCACCAATTCTGGACGTTTGCACTCCATCTCTATTGGTAACATCAACAATATAAATCTTGGGCATGAATCGGCTCCTTTCTTAAACAATTTGAGTCGTCCATGTCACTGGAATCGCGGTTTTATTTTATCACACCTCAGATTTTGTGATCAGGGACAATATATCTGCAACGAACTCCTTACAAACACATATATGCTGCAGATGAGGTATCGTGTCAGAATGAAAGTATCAAGGTGAATTTCCTTAATTTCAACAGCAAGATTATATAATAAAATTCATTCACTTGTCAATGTTATTTTTAGTTGTTTTGTACATTAAACAAAGATAGGTTACACAATGAAGGAGG
>JAPXND010000032.1:0-20624 GCA_033808695.1 Armatimonadota bacterium | reverse complement strand
CAATCTTTCATAATTTAAACATTGCATAAAACAGCCTGAGTGTGATATTATGATTAGGTACGTGCTTAAAGGCACTTTATTTAATCTGATAAACTCAAGGAGGTTTAATATAATGGCTAATACATGCGCTATTTGTGGAAAAGGTTCACAATATGGACAGAATATTCGTCATAAGCACTCCGGATCATGGGCGCTTAGAGCTCCCAAGACCAAAAGAAGATGGCTGCCAAATCTTCAGACTGTTAGAGTGCCTAACGATGACGCAACTAAAAAAATCAAAGTCTGCACAAAATGTCTTAAAGCTGGCAAAATTTCCAGAGCTGTTTAACATCATCCTATCTATAGGCATTTATGGCACGAATGGACAAATTCCCCTCGTGCCATTTTTACTTTCCAATCTATTAGCCTTAAAAAACCCTATACGATATTATACTTGAATTATACTATACTGACTTTATTTTATCAACCCAGCGAACTATATCATCATCAGATTTGAGCAGTATTGCACCCTTTGAAATAAGCATTTCAAAAATTTCTACAACCTTGCCATCAACAAAATCCCGGTCAGTAAATCCATTAACATCATCACTTACTATTGCAACCGGCTTGCCATTATCAATTGCATATACAGCAGCATGAAGATTTGCTATATTGCCTGAGCCGAAAGGAACATTGCCAATCAACACAGCATCAGATTTGTTTATAAAGCTGATATTAGCCTGATGAGCAGCTTTTGAAATGGGTGAGAATGGAGCATCTTCTACATACTCAATCCCCAATGTCTCAGCAGTTTCCTGATCGGTATCTCCAATATTGATTACTCCGCTGGTTACATCACAATCAAGCTCAATGAGTTTGACGTATAAGAAGCTTCCACTCCCGCCGCCGGAAATAACGTGTATCTTGGGTATGTCATCATTTGGATGGACACTCATTCTTAATGCAATAGCCTGACTTCCTATTGATAACACATAAGGTTTGCCTGATGTTGGATGTTTTTTTACTAATACAGCTGTTCCATAAACCTTTTGCACATTCTCTGCCGTTATAACTTCATCAGGAACTCCAAAGTCAAAAACCTTTCCATCGTTTAACATCAGCAGCTTATCACAGAACTCTGCTGCCAAATTAAGATCGTGAAGCACAACTAATCCTGTTTTGCCATTCTCTGTTATCTCTCGCTTTACCAGATGCAGCACTTCTACTTGATTGTTAATATCAAGATGGGCTGTTGGTTCATCAAGAAAAATTATCTCAGACTCCTGAGCCAAAGCACGAGCAACCATCACCCGCTGACGCTCGCCTCCACTAAGGTTTTCAGCGTTTCTATCAGCTAAATCCGCAAGATTAGACTTTATTAAAGCATTAGATGCAATTTCAATATCGTTTTCCGTTTCGGTCTCAAATCTGTTCATATATGGAGATCTGCCCATAAGCACTACTTCCATTACTGTGTAATTGAATGCAATTGGGCTGTCCTGAGGAACTACAGCAATTTTACGCGCAAGTTCTTTGCGCGGTATTTGGCTTACTTCCTTACCGTTGAGTTTTATTGAGCCGGATACCGGTTTCAATATTCCGGCAAGTGAACGCATTAGAGTGGATTTACCTGAACCATTAGGACCTATTACACCCAGCAATTCACCTTCATTAATTGCAAAAGAAACGTCTTTAAGGATTTTTGAGTCGCCAATACATATATTAAGGTGTTCTATTGTAAATAAAGTCGGCATTATGTTTTACCAGCAAGTAATCATTTTTAGTTATAGTCATAATAATTTCGTTTGGGCGGTTAGAAGCAAATGTGTTATATGAAAGTGTATCTGCAGCTTTGAAACCACATTTCTCATAGCAGCGTATAGCCCGCACATTATATTCAAAAACTTTAAGCTTAATACTATGAAGTTTAAGTATATCGAATGAATAGGATAGAACCAGTTTAATGGCATCTGTTCCATATCCTTTGTTCCAATAGTTTTTATCGCCTATTAATACAGCCAGCTTTGCAGTATTGGTGTGAGTATCTATGGAATGCAAGCTGATATCACCAATATGAGTTCCAAGTATTGTATCAATAGCCCATATGATGACATTAGGGTCAGATTCAGCGTTATTCCGCCAGTTTATGGCATTATCAATGTTATATTCCATGAAAGGTGTTGTGCCTGTGAACAACATCGACGTTTCACAATCATTCATCCATACAATGCGTCTATGCAGATCATCATCACGCAAAGCTCTTAGACACACTTCGTTGCCTATAAGATTGACACCTACCACTTAATGCTCCCCAAACATTGATAAAGGATAACAAGCAAATTCAGCTTAATTTGAAATAATATCATACACATGATTAAGTGTAAAGATATTTTACATGCTATAATACAAGCCTAAGATAATCAGAGAAATTCTTTTTTATTGATGCATCAACCTATTCCTTAGGCATATCAAGCATTTTATTAAGCAGTTTGCTGACTTCTTCATCTTCCTCTATGGCGGATGTTATTGGAATCAGTTTTGAATCAGATTTGATAAGATGCCAACCGTTATCATTCTGAAACTCAAGATCTAACTGCCCAAGCACTATTCCCTGCTCTCCAGCTTGCACTACAGGAACATCCCGCCCGTCAGGATTTTTAATCATCCTGGCTTTTTCAATATAAGTGTGAAAATCTCCGCCAACAACTGCATCTATTCCTGCAACATTCTTCACCAGCATCTCATCCAATATATCGCCAATATGAGTAATTGCAATTAGTATATCACATTCCTTGCGCGCCAACGGCACCCATTTCTTTGCTGCATCTATCGGATCCGATATCTTCCATCCTGCTGTTTGCGGATATTCGCTGCTTCTGGGTGCAGTCAGCCCTATAAATCCTACCGATACGCCATTTATATCTCTTACAACAAAAGGATGTATGCCTTCTACCGGAACTTCGGTATCACCAACAGTAAGGTTAGCAGTCAGCCATGGGAATTTGCTCCTTCGCATGAGTCTCAGCATCATTTTCTGCGAATCTGTAGTATCTACAGCCTTAAACTCATTATTTCCCACGCACATCATATCATATCCAATTAAATTCATTGCCTCAACTTCAGGTATTCCCATAAACTTGGTATGCCAAGGTCCGCGTGTAAAGATATCGCCGGCATCAATTAATATAACAGGATTCTCAGCAGATTTGCGTATATCTTTTATTAATGCAGCTCTTCGTGCAAGTCCGCCTGCATTGTCTGATTTGTATTTGTTTTCAACCGTATAGTTAAACGGCATCATCATTCCATGCATGTCATTTGTATGCAAAATGGTTATTTTAAAAGTTTCAGCGCTCCAGGATGCTGCTGCAGCTATAAGCAATAGCAGCACAATATATAATCTTTTCATTCGGTTGCCTCCTTTAAGAAAAAAGAGCTAAACAGTAAAAAAAAATTGAATTTATTCGTGCAAAAGTTAAAATTTCGGCAGGATAAATACATTATACCATCCAATATAAAATTAAGCATTCTAATGTAAATATCATTATAACTCAAATATTACCATTTAATTCATAATTTTTTTATTCACAAGGATGTATAATGCGAAAATTAACAGATGAGATTCCGGAACACATATCAAAACTTATAGACGATAATTTTGGTGGAACAGACAATATTCTAATTGCAATAGAATCAGATTTAGATACTGAAGGCAAATTTAATTCATGCTGGCTGTTAATAAACAATAACGAACTTGCTGTTACTGGCAGCGATAATACTTCTATTGTGTATAGAGTAAACCTATCAGATATTACCGGCGCCAGAACAGAACCCGCTATCGGTGTTGGAATACTGTATATTGAAATCAATGGACATGCAAAAGATATAATGCATTATTCAAACAGCTTAACAGGCAAATTCAATAAAGCCGCCAGACTTTTAGACTCCCATGCAAAAAACGAAGAGGCGCCAGATGACATCCACCTGGAAGAACGTCAGCGATGTCCAAAATGCGGAAGATTATTAAATCCATGGTCAAAAGTATGTTCAAATTGCATAAACAAAAAGAAGATTATCTATAGACTGCTTGGATATGTTGCCCCTTACAAAAAAACAGGAGTTTTTGTATCGTTTTTGTATTTAATCACCACATTAGTTGATATGATTCCGCCGTATTTTGCGAAACCATTAACTGATAAAGTTTTGATACCTGCTGTGCAGGGAGGCGATACAAAACAGTATGTTTCCACATTGGCATTGATTGTGTTAGGACTTGTAACTACACGAATCCTCTCCGCCCTTCTTACCATAATCAGAGGACGAGCAGGCGGGTTTTTAGGCAACAAAATCACCTATGATATACGAAATCAGCTATATGAATCTCTTCAAAAACTCTCCATGAGCTACTTTGATAAACGTCAGGTTGGCGCTGTGCTGACACATATCACTCAAGACTCAAATCAATTATCAAACTTTCTTGTGGAAGGTGTTCAATATTATGTAGTGAATATAATACAAATAATAGGAATAGCTGCATTCCTTCTTTATATGAACTGGAAACTAGCATTGCTTATATTGCTTCCTGCTCCGCTTCTTGTCCTTCTAACATATGTTTCTTGGAAGGTGTTGAGAAAAGTATGGAGAAATTTTTGGCATTCCTGGAGCCGTCTTGGCGCTGTTTTCAATGATGCATTGTCTGGAATAAAAGTTGTAAAATCATTTGGCCAGGAACAAGCTGAATACAACAAATATATGAATCCAAGTACTAACGTATATGAATCCGGCTTAAAAGCAGAACAGGTTGGTGCAATAGTATGGCCAACGATGGGTTTTGTAATGATAAGCGGTTCTCTGCTTGTATACTGGTTTGGAGGACTGCAGGTAATATTTGGCAACGAAAGTCCGGGAACTTTAATGTTGTTCTTATCATACAGCGGCATGTTCTATGCGCCGCTGCATATGCTAACTCAGATTTCCAACTGGATGTCAAGATCGTTTTCAGCAGCCGACCGCATTTTTGAAGTTATGGACACAGAACCTGATATTAAAGATGCGCCCGATGCTGTATCCATGCCATATATCAAAGGTGATATCGAATTTAAAAAAGTAAGTTTTGGTTATGACAAATACAAACCCGTATTAACAGATGTTAATTTCACCGTAAAAGCAGGTGAAATGATAGGACTTGTAGGCAAAAGCGGAGCCGGTAAAACTACCACAATCAATCTGGTATCAAGGCTGTATGATGTAACCGAAGGACAAATTTTGGTTGATGGTGTAGATATAAGAAATATAAAACTTGAGGATTTAAGGCGTCAAATAGGTGTTGTTCTGCAGGAACCATACTTGTTCAGCGGTACAATTGCAGAAAACATAGCATATGGCAAACAGGATGCTACACGAGATGAGATAATGGCTGCCGCAAAAGCTGCTAACGCTCATGAATTCATTATGAGATTCTCAGATGGATATGATACTCCGGTACGAGAGCGTGGACAGCGGCTTTCGGGTGGTGAACGGCAAAGGATTTCAATTGCGAGAGCTATTTTGCGCAATCCGAGAATTTTGATATTTGATGAAGCCACATCATCTGTTGATACAGAAACAGAGAAGAAACTGCAAGAAGCAATTGCAAGATTGGTGCAGGGCAGAACCACATTTGCTATTGCACACAGATTATCAACACTCCGAAATGCTGATCGGTTGCTGGTAATAGAAAATGGAAAATTTGTTGAATTTGGCACTCATGAGGAGCTGCTAAGAAAGAAAGGCGTTTACTACAAATTGGTAGAACTCCAGAAGGAAGTATCTAGATTGGTGGCAGTAGATGGATGATATTAGTATGGATAAAGTAAATATACAACCTGACAAAATTAGCTTTGAGTATTTGGATGCAAAGAAAATCAAGCTGTTTCGTGCTCCTCACGGTTCTGCAAGAATGACCATAGAAGATCATGATCGCTCATATCTCAAAGTAACTATTGCAATGGCCTTTCCGCTTACCAAAGCAGATAAATACATAGGGTTTTTAGATGCACTAGGCAATGACATTGGCACAATCGAAAACCTATCTGAACTTAATGCTGAAAATCAAATAATTGTAAAAGAAGAGCTGAAAAGAAGATATTTTCTACCCAAAATAATCGAAATCATTCAGTTAAACCATGAATATGATATTAGCTATATAAAAGTTAAAACTGATCATGGCATACGTGATTTCTCAATGAGAGGTCATAGAGAAAACTGTGTGGAAATATCTCCCGGCCGCTTCATTATGGAAGACATAGACGGAAATAGATTTGAAATTCCTGATATTTCCAAGCTAAGCAAAAAAAGCCAATCATTATTATCTCAAATCATTTAGAAATAATAATCTATACAAAATATGGTCTGCATTAATTAATTATTTGTATTATTGTGCAGACCATATGAGCTATCAACATCGAAACGACTCTTAGGATATAAATGAACACTTCAATAAAAAGCGCCATTCTGTTTGTCCTTATTCTTCTATGCGGATCTGTATATTGCAGCGCAAAACCAAGCAAAGAAACAGCTGTCATGGTTGTAGTAGATGGGATAACTATAGAACAGTTTGTAAAGTCAGATTCTGCTGAATACCAAAAGCTTTTTAGTATTGGAGCTTTGGGATTGATGAATAATAAGGCAGCAGGTTTTGTCTCCTATGAAAGCAACTGTGCAACCATCGGGGCTGGATCTCGTGTAAATGCTGCAAATACCTCCTGGCTCAGCTGCAATTCCAACAGCAAAGCATTTGGAGGAACAGCATGGAAAACATTTGAGAAAAAAACAGGAGCCAATGCTGACAGCGCTGAGATACTATACTTCGGGATTGATGAGCTGATAAATAAAAACATAGGCAGACGATACACAATTATACCCGGTCTTCTCGGCAGTCAGCTCAAAAAATCCAATATTGATACTGCAGTATACGGCAATTCAGATTTAGGAAAATTTAAAAGAAGAGCTGCTGTTGCCATTGCTATGGATACACACGGCCGCGTAACATATGGAGATTTGATGGATGGCAAATTAATCGAAGCGCCAGATATGCCTTACGGTGTAAAAATGGACTATGAGTATATCTTTCAAAGCATCAAAAATCTTAAAGGCAAACGAAATTTCATTGTTGTGGAATCTGGCGACACAGGCAGAATTGATAACAGCAATTTAAATGATGAGCAAAAAGAAGCGCTTAAACTCAATGCTATGAATGAATGCGGGCAGTTTCTACTGCATATGCAGAAGTATTTGGAAGGTACTACAGACAGATATATGCTGCTTTTAATTTCTGTAAATGCCGGTATTGAACCTAATAAAATTGGCAATAGATTGACTCCGGTTATAATAATCGGATCTGATATTCAGCAAGGAATATTGTACAGCAATACCACACGAAGAAATGGGTTGATTGCAAACCTTGATATTGCTCCTACTATCTTGAAGTTCTTTGAAGTCAATATACCGGATGCAATGATTGGTCATACTGTTAAGTCGGTTAGTTCCAACATGCCAAGCAATCAACTTATTTCTATGAACAATCAGATGACCGCTACATTTGATGCAAGAATCCCAACACTTATACTGTATGCTGTATTAATCTGTTTGAGTTTAATAATATCAATTCTTTCTCTTACTATATGCAGCAATAGTAATTTTTTTATTTTTTCAATTTCAAATATTAGATTAATTTTAACTGCTGTAATATTAGCGCCCCTTGTTATTTTAATTGCTCCCGGATTTGGCATATATAACAAATTTGGAACTATTTTCTTTCTTATAGTGGTGTCTGGAGCTTTATCCTGCCTGCTCAATTACAAATTTGAAGACTTAAGGTATGTGTTTATTTGTGTAAGCATAGCTGCGGTTTCTGTAATTCTTATTGATATTTTATTCGGGGCACGGCTGCTGATGAGATCGGTTATAGGACATGACAGCATCTCAGGAATTAGATTTTATGGAATAGGCAATGAATATACCGGCGTATTAATAGGCTCTCTGTTATTGGGAGTTTATTCATTTTATGATCTATTAGCATCAGTTAAAAAACCACATGTGGCAATAACAGCAATAATCTGTTTGCTGGCAATATTTTTGATTGGCTCTCCAATGTATGGAACAAACTTTGGAGGAATGCTTACTGCATTAGTGGCATTTGGTCTTCCGCTAACCAAGTTATATGAAGGACAAGCAAAAAGAAAAGTTATAATTTTTACTGCAATAGTTGGTATTTTGTTCATGTCTATCATTCTGGCGTTAAACATTTTTACAAAAGATCAAAGCCATATAGGCAGTGCAATTAGTTCTGGATTGAACAACGGAATATCTGTTTATCTAGATATCGCAATAAGAAAGTGGAGCATGAATCTGCGACTGCTAAGTTCATCAATATGGAGCATATCATTAGTGGGATTAATGCTTGCGCTTACAGTGATTTTCTTCAAACCAGCCGGGATTTTAAATGTATTTTTGACAAAACACAACAAACTGAATGCAGGATTTATTGGTATGGTTGTTGGCGCTATTGTTGCCATGTTCACAAACGATTCCGGCGTATCTATGGCAGCCACAATCCTGCTGTATCTTGCCCTGCCTCTGATAATGATGGTGAAATCTGAGATTATTGATTTGCAAAAGGATCTGAGGGCTTTGAATGCCGCCTCTGAACAAGCGCAGGAATGAATGCAGCAGGTGCAGTATCTAAACTAACAAATCATCATATATTTTTTGGGTTTCAGCTGCCATACGGTCGGCAGAGAAGCTGCGTTTTACATGCTCATATCCATTAATTGCCAGCTTTTCTGCAAGCTCAGGATTTTCAATCAATCTGCATATCTGATTTGCAATATCTTCAGGATTTCCCGGTTCAGCAAATAATCCGGTACTGCACCCGTCAATAATCTCAGTAATTCCGCCGGTGCGAGATGCAATAACAGGCAGCTTTACTGACATTGCTTCTATTAGCGACAGACCAAACGCCTCATGTATAGATGCAATTACAAAAATACTGTATTCTGGCAAAATATTCAGTATCTCGTCAGAAAATCCATGAAAGGTTAATTTATCGCTTATACCTAATTCATTGGCAAGCTTCTCCAGGTCGTCTCGTAAGGGACCGTCACCAAATATGGAAAAAACTGCATTCTGATGCTTCTTTGCAACTATTGCAGCTGCTTTTATAAAATAATCCACTCCTTTTTGAGGAGCAAGCCTTGAAATAGCAACTATTTTTATTTTGTCACTTTTTTTCTTCTCAAAATCAGCAAACTGTATTCCATTATGCACAACATTAATCTTATTTGCCGATATTCCCATACTGTCAACAAGATTATTTTTCAGCGCCTCAGAAACAGCAATAAAACGATCAGTTTTGGCATGCAATAGACGCTCAAGCATTCTTACTAATCTGCGCCTGCATGAGCCAACTCTTTCATCCATAACAAAACTGTGCATTGTAACTATTGTTTTTGGACGATTGATCATTCCTATAAGGGATAAACGTCCCACTATACCAGCTTTTGCACTATGCATATGAATGATTGCAGGTTTGATTTTTTTTATCATTCTTCTAAACTGGAATATATATTTAACATCGGCAGCCGGATTCAGACTATCGGAAATGTTTAATTCCCTTACATCTAATCCGGATGCTTTAAGTTCGGCAAACAATGAAGTGCCGGAAGGAGATACAACAATAGGGCTATACCTGGTTTTATCAAGATGATTAAGGAGTGTAAGGAGATGATTCTTAATTCCGCCTTCAGCTGGCCGAACAAGGTAGACTATTGTTTTTTTATCATCCATTATAATTTATTCCATACACTATAGACGTTCAAAAATTTATAACTCACAAATAGATTGTATGAGGCAACTATCAATCAAACAATGAATTGATGGATTCATTTTCATGCACGCGTCGAATAGCCTCTGCAAAAAGCGGGGCTACAGACAATACTTTGAGCTTATCTCCTAAAGCGTTGTTTTCTGGAACAGGTATTGTATTTGTTACCACAATTTCCTTTATCTCCGGTATATTGAGTCTTTCATATGCCGGACCAGAGAGCACTCCATGAGTAGCGCCAACATAAATCTCTGGATTGCATCCATTTGAAAGCAGTGTGTTAACACATTCCACAATGCTTCCACCGGTGGATATCATATCTTCAATAATGATAGGAGTTTTCCCCGAAACATCACCGGCAAGATGGGTAACTTCTGATACACCATGTCCAGGGTGATGCTTATATCCAACTGCAAGAGGGGCATTTAAATGGGTTACAACTTTTCTTACTTTCTTCACACGTCCTTCATCTGCAGAAACTATAACAATATTATCAATATTCTTGCTTTTATAATATTTACAAAACATGCTTACCGAACTAAGATGATCAACAGGAATATTGAAAAATCCCTGTATGGCATCAGCATGCAAATCAAGCGTTATAACTCTATTTGCTCCTGCTGTGGTAAGAATATCTGCTATCATTTTTGCTGTGATGGCTTCTCTGGGTGCATCTTTCTTTTCCTGACGTGCATAGCCGTAATATGGTATAACAGCCGTTATGCGGTCGGCAGATGCTCTTTTTAAAGCATCTATCATGATTAACAACTGGACAATGTTTGTATCTACCGGGGCGCAAGTAGGCTGAATGATATATGAATCAAAACCGCGAACACTCTCATCGAACTTTACATATGTTTCGCCATCAGCAAATTGTCTTATACGAATTGCACCGAGAGTCATTCCAAGACAATCTGCTATTTCCTTTGCTAAAGCAGGATTACCCGTTCCTGAAAATATCTTAATTCCTTCTAGTTTTGGCATATGCTATCCTTTCAGCGGATTTATTCAATATATAAAAATCAGCGTTAATATTAACAATAAACAATCACGATTATACGTTTGAACTATCATGTCTGTCAAACAGATATTATCTATTTGGCTGTTTGTTCTTTGCAAAACTCATATTTTGATATCACATATTTACCTCAACTGCATACTTATTGTTTGCCTCAGATATTGTTATCCATATCCAATGTGAATCACCCGACATTATTAATTGCCCATTATGTTTTGCACCATTAACTGTGATTTCTGGCTCACGGTAAGCTTCTTCAGCATTTGCCTGAGCAATGTTGTTACCATCAGAAGGCTCTTTCAACAATTTTGGATCAAACGGTCCTAATCTTAATGATAACCCCTGCAATTCCTTGTCTGAATTAATTGTCATCATAGCGCTGTCACGCTTTATATCAAGATCATAACTGATTTTTGAATTAACCCATTCCCCATCATTGCCAATGAGCGCCGGCATCTCTTTAACCACAGCTTTATTCCAGCTTTTTGGAATCCGCGGCATTATCCTGAGCATTGTCTGATCAGCATCATCAATCCCTGCCATCAATCTAATTGCCTTAAGTATCTCTGCCTGTTGAACCCCATTGCCTAAATCGCCCATTCTGCAGAACACTGTATTATCTTCATTCGCAGCTACATTTTCAGGAACTATGTATGGTCTATGAGTTGGATTGTATATGGCTTTGGCAGTAAGCTTTACCAGCTCTTCTGCATCTGACATTTTATCGAGAAGCAGAGCAGACTGAATTATGAATCCCTCTCCGTAACCCATAGCATTCAATCGAAAAGTGTCCTTTATCCTTTGGTATGCAGCTTCGTTGTATGAATACCACTCAGGATAATTAGATTCAGTTTTGAAACCTCGCAGGTCGGATGGAAGTATAAGAGGACCAAGAGTGCTGGATAATCCAAACCCAGCGTATTTGGTTGTCCAAGTCATTCCATACTTATCATCTTTTTCAATGTATTCTCTCTCGGCTGCTGCTTTTAAGCCATCTGCGACTTTCCGCCACTTATCTGCTGTTTCATTTTCACCTATTGATTCTGCCATTATAGTTAAGCCTCTAAGCGCCTCAATTTGTGGAAGATCGCAGTAAATTGAGTAGCCGGTTGTTATATTCCAGCCTGAGCCTTCGCTGTCTGACCATAATACATCCGTTGCACGGGAGATATCTTTATTTTCCAACTGCCAAACTACCCAATCACCCAATCCTTTTATATCAACCCATCTTGAGCGAAGCCACTCATCACGATCTGGCAAACGCTTCCATAAATTGTAAATGAACATCGCCGTAAGCCCGTGTCCATCATTTTCAAAACAGCCTGCACCTACAATAGTAGAAGGAAATTGTAATATCCGATGGATATGACGCGGGAGCCTTTTTCCATCAATCAACAAATCAGGTGAATCACCCTCTTCCCAAATACACGCCATCTTTAAGCACCAATCTGCACAAAGCTTAGCCTTATCTGTATATCCAAGAGAAATA
Organism: Armatimonadota bacterium; assembly: GCA_033808695.1. GTDB lineage: Bacteria > Armatimonadota > UBA5829 > DTJY01 > DTJY01 > JAPXND01. The sequence continues at coordinate 8,276 of JAPXND010000032.1, read as the reverse complement.
AGTTCAAGCAAGGTTCGCCCAAGATCGCGAGTCCAGGCTTCGTCATAATAAAATCCCGAATGATTTCTTGTTGGTGCATTTTCATCAAGTGTAAAACACCCAAAACCGTTATACCCATACCATGCAGCATCATATGTAGATGTGTGATAGACACCATCATCTGTAACCTTATATGTCATATCATCTGCATTGTGATTGAAAATGTTAGTAACCAATTTTGCATATTTATCGCCGTCAAAACTTATTTTTGGACCTGTGTATCCTGAAACTTCATCCACAGCAAAATCATTTGGAAAGTTCTCAGGTGTGCAGTACATTATATTTCTGAGTGTGTTTGTTCCATTTTTGGCAATATCTTGGTTGCTGTTAGATTTGCGAAGGGACTTAGATGAATAAAATTCAAGCAGGCTGTTATCAAGAACTACCCCTTTTGCAGTGGAAAATCTGGAATATAGCTTTGAATTATCTGACAATTCAGCCGTTATGCCAAATATTTTTCCAAACTGCATGGATGTCGGATTAGGTTCTATTGCAACACTCTCAATAATCCCGCCCTTTTTGGTTTCAATAGATGCGATATACATTCCGTTAGAAACTGGTTTTTGCGGATATAGGTTAATAGAGTCTTTGAAGGCTTTTCTAGCATCTGCAAAGTTCGTGAATGGCTCCTGATATAAATCGAATCTCTTCCCCCACCATAGTGATTCACCAACAATCAGCGGGTATCGGTCAATACTTCCATCCCTGTATCGAACGGAGATTTCACCAAGCTTATCCCCTATCCAATACCATGAATCATCCGGAACATTCATTCCAAGCAGCAAAAGACGTTTTGCTTCTATGCCAAGTTTTACCTCGTCCATAAAAGCCGATTTCATATTTGTAAGAAAGGGTATCCCGAATTGTTCAATTAATGCTTCTGGGGCAGCATTTGATTTCCAACCCTTAAGCTTAGATGCGGCATCAAGCCTAATTCTGAAGTTATCGCCCGCATCTATTGAGTGTATTCCCATCCATGCAAATTGAATGTCGGAATTTGCATCAACAAAGCGCAAAAACACCTTCTTGCCTAAAATGTTTGATGTATCAAAGGAGATGGGACTGGGTATATCCGAAAGAGGCGGAGACAGAGTGGATAATACCTTTTGCGTAGACGATTCTACCAATTCTATTCGGTTTTTATTTGCACTACCATCATTACCATCCCACCCCATTGCCATTATTTTGATAGAAGACACATTGACAATGAAATCAGGAGTTCTTATTATGCCAACACTTGATTCACCGCTTGTGATTAACGATGAAAGATACGGTTCTGCAGGCCGCTTTGCTGCATCATGGGAAAGAATTCCCCAAGCGCCATATGAGTTTTTATTGATTGGAATAAGGGCATATTTGTGGTCATCACTTGTTTTTCCAAGTGATATTTCCTGAACATATGACAGACTAAGCCAAGCAAATCCTGCTTCATTGCATTCGTCTGACGCCTCAAAATACACTTTCTTACCTATCAAATCCCTTACATACCATTCATATGTGGAAAACTCATTCATCTGCGGCGGATCAACACTTCGGAGTATTTTCCCATCTGCAGAGTTCTTCAAATGGAAGGCGCTAGATGAATCATTTTCCCATCCATTCCAACCGCCTGCAGCAAATCTTATCATTCCACCCTTAACAACAAAATCGGGAGAACGCAATGCTCCTACTCCTGTTTCAGAGGATTCGAAATGCACAGTTTTTGGAAAAATATTCCCCAATCTCTCTTGATTTGTTGTTTTCCATCCATCCCCTGTCGACTTCCAGCCATCCCAGCCTTGAGGACCTCCTCCTATGTAACGAAGCGGTTCTTCCGCATAACATTGTATCGCTGCCATAACAAAAACAAATAATAATAAAATCATATAAATCCTTTTGTACATCTAAAATTTCCTTATCTATATTTTATTTTATGTTAGTGAATATTCCGCCAAATACCTTCAAAATCACAACAATTTATGCTGATGCCGGTTTAAATCATTCTGTACTTCTTCTATTGCCCAAGGACAGTATTGTGCCATATGATATTTATGCAAATTAGTATAAAAATCTTTTTATCTTGACCTTATTAATTATCTGATAGTATAATCGGAACTGTTATTATGATATAAAAACAGGCAGGAAGCAGTTGACTAATATACCGCATCTTACTATCATCATCCCCGCTTACAACGAAGCTGAAAGAATAGTTGAATCACTCTCAGCCATTAAATCATATATGGAAAAACAAACCTACAGCATTAATGTTGTTCTTGTTGATGATGGAAGCACAGATAATACTTTTGATATATGCACAACGTTTGCCGAGCAAAATCAATGGTTGAATGTGCTGAGTTATAAAAACAACGAAGGAAAAGGATATGCTGTTCGTAAAGGCATGCTGTATAATGCTGCCGACTTTTTGCTGTTCTGTGATGCAGATATGTCCACTCCTCTTGAAGAGCTTGACCAATTTTGGGACTACATTAATCAAGGTGCGGATATAGTAATAGCATCAAGACCCCTGCCTGGTTCCAGTCTTGTAAAACGTCAGCCGATATACAGAGAAATGGCAGGGCGGCTGCTTAACAAGTATATACAAATTGTGGCAGTTCCCGGCATACAGGATACACAGTGCGGATTCAAGCTTTTTAAAAGAGAGGCGGCGGTTAATGTTTTCAATAAATGCGTTATTAACGGGTTCAGCTTTGATATAGAAGTTCTGCACCTTTCTCAAAAACTTGGCTATAAAATAAAAGAAGCGCCAGTACATTGGTATCATAAATCCGGATCTAAGGTCCACTTGCTGCAGGATGGCTTAAGACTTTTATATGATACAATCAAGATAAGATTAAGACATAGACGGATAAAAAATGAAAGATGAAGAATTTAAGCTGATAAGCGAGCTGGAAAACGACCACTGGTGGTATATTGGACGCAAATTTCTTCTTTGCAGATTAAAAAAACATCTGAATATCCAAAATGCATTGATACTTGATGCAGGATGTGGAACAGGATTTGCAGGCAGAATACTTGCCGACATCGGAGATGTGATTTCAATGGATTCATCCGTCTATGCATTGTCAAACAGCGCAATCGACTTAAATAAATGTGCAGCATCAATCACAAATATGCCTTTTGCAGACCAAACCTACGATTTAATTACAGCTATGGATGTATTAGAACATCTTGATGATGACCAAAAAGCAATTGCTGAAATGTATCGTATATGCAAAAAAGATGGGTACCTATTCGTTACCGTTCCTGCCTGCAAAAGAATGTGGAGCGCTCATGATGAATCACTTGAACATAAACGAAGATATTCATTACAAGAACTAACGGACGGAATTAAGGCAGCTGGATTCAGCATAAAAAAATCATCGTATTTTGTAAGCGCTGTATTTCCTGTGGCATTCATATATCGCCTTCTAAAACGAAAATCAGCGCCAGCCAGCGACCTTTCTCATGTGCCTTTTTTGATTAATTCAACATTAAAATTCATAATGCTTTTGGAAGCATGGACTGCATGGCATATTGGTTTGCCCTTTGGAATGACGGCATTTGTTTTGGCACGCAGGAAATCCTAGAACAATATGAATACACAAATCATTATTTATACCATAAGCATAATTGGATTGATACTATTCATCTATGCATGCTTCGTTGAACCTTACCTGATTCATATAGCTGATATTGAAATCAACATTCCTGATTTGCCAGTTGAATTGAATGGGCTTAGCATTTGCCATCTTTCTGACATGCACATCTACAAATATGGATTTCTTGAAAAACTTATCTCACAGAAGCTCAAATCTATAAATTCTGATATTTGTGTTGTTACCGGCGATATCTTTCATAACAGCAACGGAATCAATGCCTTTTTACAGCTGATAGGCAATATAAGCACAACCTATGGAATATATGCAATACCGGGCAATGGAGAGCATATAAGCAGAATAGACTTAAAAGATGCATATGAAAGACTTAAACCAGCCGGCATTAATCTGTTGGTAAATACAAACGATACAATCTGCATAAATGATTGCAAAGTGAATATCATTGGGGTAGATGACCCATTTATGGGATACAACAAAATTAATGATGCCTATATGAATTGCAATAATTATGATTTCAGTTTGCTGCTTGCTCACTCACCAGACATAATTGCTGAATTAGATGACTATCGTCCTAACTTAATCCTTGCGGGACATACTCATGGCGGACAGATACGTTTTCCTGTTATCGGTTCTATATGGAATAACTGCCGGCATGTAAAAGGGATATCTAAGGGAATCTATGGTTCCGACCGGTTATCTAAAAACTTGCAAAAACAACTCAACGATGTTATTATGTATGTGAATCGTGGCTTGAGTTCCAGAGTAATTCGCATGCGATTTTTATGCAAACCGGAAATTACATTAATAAAAATAACTAATTTAAAAAAATCATAAAAAATTTATTCACAAAAGTGTAATTTTATGGTATTATTGGGTAGAACATTATTGAACTTCTTGTCGTCTAATAGAATGTGTAATATTCGACAGAAAGGATGTTATAAGAAAAAACTTAATATAGAAAGGCTGGTGAAAAGATATGCAGCAAAGTGTTCGTGTAGATCTTATCTTTCCAAGAAGCGGGCAGATTGTTCCAGTATTCGTACCAAATTTTATGGTGAATCAGGTATCTAAACGAAACCTAGAAGTGCTGTTTACACTTAATAAAAAGAATGCTTTTCCCAAAAAAGCACAATACGCATAAAAGCTATTATTTTTAATTTCATACTTTAATTTTTAACTGTTGGGTAATCACTCAGCAGTTTTTTTTTGGGAGGAAACCAAATGAGCGGGAATATATCGGCTGTTTTAACTAATATAAAAGGATTTGCAGATAACGCAGGCGCTTCTCATTCTGTTATCATGACAGATGAAAAATTCATTGCACATAAAAGCGTCCTTGCAAGCTGTGCAGAAAATATCTGCGGAAACTATGGGCGATGCTGGACTTGTCCGCCAAGCAACGGCACATTCGAAGAATTATCTGATGAGCTGAGCAGATATAATAATGCAGTTTTAATTCAAAATATATTGCCACTAAAGGACTCATATGATATTGAAGGTATGCAGGCTGCAATGATAACCCATAATGATATGATTCGAAATCTCGGCATCAAGATTAGAAACCTGTATCCAGATATGAATTTGCTGGTATTAGGGTGCGGCGGATGTGGATATTGTGAATCATGCACCTGTCCAGACCATCCGTGCGCTTCTCCTGAAAACTCTATAAGCTCAGTGGAGGGATATGGAATGGATGTAAGAACGATGGTACATGCACATGGTTTAAAATATATAAATGGCGTTAATACCGTATCCTATGTGGGTCTTATATTGGTTGATTAGCAGATTACAGCTCCCTGCCATTATTCCATATATCAATTGCCTGCGGGAACGGCATAAGCGCTCTATCAAGAATACCGTTTAAATATGCCAGGGTGATGCCATAGTTAGTCATAGGTACGCCTGCTTTTTCTGCCTCACTCTGGCGATATAATACTTCTCTTCTATTTAGGGTGCACGCACCACAATGGATAATAAGATCATATGTGTTTATATCCTCAGGAAACTCCACACCTGAACTGAACCCAAACTCTAATTCACCACCCACGCTCTTATTCAGCAGTCTGGGTATTTTAACAGTACCAATATCATCACTCTGCCTATGATGAGTGCATCCTTCTGAAATCATCACTCTGTTTCCGGGTTTTAATGTCCTTAATGCACGAGCGCCATATACATACTTATCAAGATCGCCTTTATATCTCGCCATTAGAATAGAAAAACCAGTAAGCAGCACATCATCCGGAGTATCAGCAGCAACCTGATGAAACACCTGAGAATCTGTTATAACCATTTGCGGCTTTTGTGTCAATCTGCCAAGTGCGCTCTTTAGTTCATTCTCTTTGGCAACAATTGCAAATGCATCATGGTCAAGAATATCGCGAAGAGTCATTACCTGCGGAAGTATCAGCCTTCCTTTGGGCGCTGCGCTGTCTATTGGAGTAACTAATACAACTAAATCGCCAGGCGACAACAAATCCCCTATTATAGACGGCTCTCTGAATTCCTTTGGCGCCGATGCAATCATTAATTCCTTTAGTTTGTCTATATTTGATTTGTTGTATGCCGATACCTTCACAAAAGGTATGTTGTATTTTTCCACCCATTTTTCAATCTCTTCTGTGTTTGGATTGAGATCTATCTTGTTGGCAGCTGCTATTATCGGAATTTTTCGTTCGTTCACTCGTTGAACAAGCTCATCTTCCCAATGCCCGGGTGTTTTTCCAGATTCTATCACCAATATAACCAAGTCGGTTTTTTCTAAAACCCTCATCGATTTTTCAACTCTCAACTCACCTAGTGCACCGGCATCATCAATACCGGCTGTATCAGTGAGTATAACAGGTCCTATAGGAAGAATCTCTATAGCTTTAGCAACGGGATCTGTTGTAGTGCCGGCAACATCCGAAACTATGGCAATATTTTGACCGGTCAGCGCATTAATAACGCTGGATTTGCCAGCATTTCGTCTGCCAAATATTGATATATGTAATCGCTCACCGGATGGAGTTTCATTAAGTTTTGACATATGATAAATCCGCCTATTAACTAATACTTGTTTCTTAATAATTATATCCCTTCAATCAACTAATGTCGAGACAATTGCTATACTTAAAATAGAAGGATTAACATATATCTGCGGCAAATATAAAAGCATAACTAGGTGAAGGGAAATACAATGAGATTATTCAATCATTTATTATTAGCGCAATTTGCTGCTATAATATGCGCTTCATTCTATACTCCAACAATAGCAGCTGGCAATATAGCATCATCCACAGCAATTATAGTAAAAGATGCAAATAAAACATCTAATCAACTGGCATCACAGCTCAAAGCAAAACTTACCGATGCAGGATACAATGCATCTATTGAGGAAATTGACATATTAACAGACAAGAGCAAATCATACGACTTGATAGTATTGTGTGATGCATCCATGCTTCCGCTTGACTCCATCGATTTATTCCACAAACACTTTCATGAAGGCGGCGACTTAGTAGCATTCAAGTCCCCAATGTGGCAGAAACAGCTTATACAGATTGATGGCAAATGGATTGATAGAAATGAGTATCTTGAACAACAAGCATTTAACTCACTTGGAAATACATTGTTTGATTTCAGCAAAACAGGAATTGAAGATTGGCAGCGTGATTCAACAAAACCTGATATTAAATATTTATGGACCAATGAAAAAGAACTGCAGTCCGGCAGAAATGCACTAAAAGCAACCTATAGCGATTTGCAGGGGTCTGAAACAATGGTTTCGCCGGAGTTAACAAACCCCTTTGAAGATGGCAGCGCTTTAACCGTTTTTTCGGCAAAGGGCAGCGATACAACCACTCAGCTTGCTGTACGATGGAATGAAAAAGACGGCTCCAGATGGCTGAGTGTTGTACCATTAAACCAAACCTGGAGGCAGTATTTATTGAGACCGGAGGATTTTAAATTCAATGGCGGAAACCCATCCCGCGAGAAGTCAACATTCAATCCGGCTGATGCAGTACGAATCTCGTTTGAGCTCTCATGGGGAGACACCGAGCTTAGAGAAGGCAGCAAAGAATATTGGTTAGGTAAAATCTCAACAGCTGCAGATCTGCCAGAATACAAGCATCTATACGGCGGACACATTGAACTTCCAGATTTTGATACGTTGTCGCCTGGATACAAATTATTCCATATGTCTGATGCTGCTAAGCTGAAAACTCATCCAAATCAAAGTTTATTGAAATCTGGCAATTTGCCTCTTCCAACAAAGCTGATGTCTCCACATCAAAGACCTCAAGGCAGCGGATTTGATAAAGAACGCGGCTACAGATGGATACCGCTATTGGAAGGTCGAACATCATCTGGTGAATGGCGGGGCACGCCTGCAACCATGATTGTAAATACTTCCGATTGGACATTCGGCTCACTTATGGTCTCTTTCGGCATTCAAGATATCAACTGGTATCTCAACCCGGATGTAATTAATTACATGGACGATCTGTTCAAAGAGATGCATAACGGATTATTTATTGTAGATGGCGGCGCTGATGCTTATACTTACAAAGAAGGGCAGCCGATTAACATAGGAATTAATACAGTAAACGTAAGCAAATCAAATAAAAATGGACTAACAGCAAGAGTTGAGGTAAAAGA
>JAPXND010000031.1:0-21026 GCA_033808695.1 Armatimonadota bacterium | reverse complement strand
TATCAATGGCGTATTTGCTTCAGTTTCATCAAGGAATCTTAAACAAAGCTCTTCTTCTTCCTTACTCATTGCCTGACTTATCCAAATGGGCATTATTTTGTGAGTCACGAGATAATCACGCAATACCATGTGAGTGGGATGTGTATGAGCAAGCATTTTATGATTTGCTTTAGGCCACAACTCATTATATGCCCAGCGATATGCATCAATAGGTTTATTATACTTGCCTCTGAGATCTAATATTACCGGAAGGTTTAATCTATCATTAATCTCTGGTGTTGCTGGAATTACATCATTCAGAGCACAATATAATGTAATAGAATTGATTTTATGAAGTGATTCCGGATTTTTTGCCAGCTTAGATTCATAAAGTATAACACCCTTGATTTTATCTCTAAATATTTCAACCAAAGTGAAAGGGTCAGAGATATCTTCAAATGTATAGCCTCTGTTTTTTATACCCTCAATCCACTTTGGAATAAGCGCTGGTCCATGCCATTCCGGATTTTGGGTTATATAAATCTGAGGCTTATCCCTGTTAACAATACCTTGAAGAATAGTAAGTGTAAATCGAATATCTCCAAGCAAATTCAGTTGTTCTTCATTATTAATCTGCTTTGAGGATTCTTTAATAAAACCATCAGGTATTTCAAGCAAATTAATATGATACATGTTTTTAGCTGGAGGTGATGATTTGGGAAAGATTGGAAGCTTTTGGTTTATCTCCCCTTCCCTTTGTTCACCCATTCCTGAGCCTGGTATGATCAAAATCATACATAATGCAAAAGTTGAGATAAATGTTTTCAGCATAATTTTCCTTTCTTATAATATAATTGGATATTTATTCTGCAATAAGTGATTATAATCCTGCTAACAAAATATCATATATGTTATAATTTTACTATGGAATTAATTAATACGAATAACAGGATATATGATGGTATTTGATAGTATTGTGTTGGCATCTATTGCCGTTGAATTGAATAGTGTTTTAATGAATGGACGTGTAAATGATATTTATCAGCCCAAACCATTAGATATAGTAATTACTGTAAGGAACAACGCAGCTAATTATAACCTGCTTATTTCTGCCGATGCAGTTAATCCACGAATGTATATTACTTCTATAAAGCAGCCTAACCCTATGGTTCCGCCAAATTTTTGTATGCTGCTTAGAAAGTATCTGAAAGGCGCAAGATTCAGAGGTGCGGAACAGAATAATCTCGAGCGTATACTTAACCTTCGATTTGAAGCTTATGACGGCGAAAGATTTACTTTAGCCGCTGAAATAATGGGTAAACACAGCAACATTGTTTTGATTAATGACCTGAACAAAATAATTGGTGTTATTAAGCCTATCGGGCGCTCAAAGAACAGATTCAGGGAGGTGCTTGTTGGCCGCAAGTATATACTTCCGCCTGAACAATCTAAGGCAAATCCCTTTGTAACATCAAATATTGAATTTGATGAAATGTTTGAAGAAACATTTGATACAGATGAAGCAATTGATTCGAATGTAATATCATCATGGATAGTGAGAACATTTGCAGGCATAAGTCCTTTTGCTGCAAAGGAGATTGTATACAGGGCTGAAAATGATCCCAAACGTATCGGTGATGAATTTGCAATTATGATGCATGATATAATGAGCTCCAACTACTCTCCTGTTATCATATCAGATGATGAAGGTTCAACAATAGGATTCTATCCATTTCAATCTGCACAATATTCAGAATCTAATCAGTTTCAGCGAAGTTCAATCAGTGTTGCTGCAGATGTATTCTATTCGTCTTCAATACCAAAAGCTGCAATATCGCTGCATAAGGATACATTAAGAGCTCAAATAATGAAGGAAATTGATTCCCGAATAAGGACTATAGCATTTATTGAAGACAGCATTAAGGAGTGTGATAACGCCAATAGATACAAAGAGCTGGGTGAAATAATATTATCTCAAACAAATTCCATTGTTCAAGGTGAAGATAAAGCAACGCTCATTGATTATTATGATCCCAATGGCGGAAACATAGAAGTCAAACTCAACCCAATGCTGTCTCCTGCTGAAAATGCAGAATCCTATTACAGGAAGTATCAAAAAGCAATATCAGGCGCTGAAGCGCTAAATGAACGTCTAATTTCAACTAAAACAGAGCTGTCTATACTACAGAATGGCATTATAAAGCTGGATGAATCTGACGATGAGAAATCTATTGAAAAGATAGAAGAAAAAATTCGGAATAAGGGGATAGTTTTTACCAAGCAGGAAGCAATAATAACCGAAAAGAAGCGTAATGAGTTTGAAGGCTTTAAAATAGTAAAACAACAATTTGGTAATTATGAAGTATTAGTAGGAATGAACAGCCAGGCAAATGATCATCTTATTACACGGGTAGCAAAACCTAATGATATATGGGTGCATGTAAAGGCATCAGCAAGCGCACATGTAATTATTAGAACTAATGGGAAACCGGAGTCAGTATCAAGGAATGTCTTGGAATTTGCGGCGGATCTTGCTGTAAAAAACAGTGATTCAAAACACTCATCATTAGTGCCGGTAGATTATACATTAAGGAAATATGTGCGCAAGCCAAAAGGCGCTCCTTCAGGCAAAGTGATATATAATAACGAGAAAACAATATACATAACACCGGCTTAGTTTATTGTTAACGTTTGGTTACATCAACAATGACGTCTCTAATCCCTTGTCTTTGGCGCAATATTCTGCAGATTGTATCCAGTTCTACGTCAAGATCTAAATCATGTCCGCGTAAACGACTTATCTGTCCTCGTAAATATACTGTACCATGAACGACTTTTACATCAAGACGAGAAGAGTCGATAAAGCGTCGCCCAATTTCTCTTCTTACCATTCGTGTCATCATCGCATTACTAGAGGACATTTTTATACCTCCTTAAAATATGAAAAATAACAGTATGAATCAAAATTAAGTAATTATGCTTGCCTAAATGGAATCATCTTCAATATTTGGTTGACATTTAATATAATCATGACTATACTAACAAAAAAGGAACTATTTTGCAACAGATAGCCATAAATATTTCATAATGTGTATTATTAAACGAAATTGTAACGTATTAAAAGATAAATATGAGCAGCTGCAGAGCCATTTGAAATCAATGAAAAAGGTTATTGTTGCTTACTCGGGCGGAGTGGACAGCGCTTTTCTTATGAAAGCAGCTTTCGATACACTGGGTAACGATGCAATAGCTGTTCTTGCATCATCAGAGCTGCATCCGTATCATGAAACACAATCGGCAATTGATTTGTCCAAGCAGATAGGTTTCAGGCTGATTCATATTCAAACCAATGAGCTTGATAATGAGCAGTTCACAAGGAATCTGCCAGATAGATGCTATCATTGTAAAAAATCATTGTTTAAGGAAATGCAGAAAATAGCAGTATTTCATGGATATGAATTCATCTTGCATGGCGCCAATGCAGATGATATTGGTGACTTTCGTCCTGGGCATGCTGCTGCTGATGAATTGGGGATAAAGGCTCCTCTACAGGAATTAGGGTTTACAAAAGATGAAATTCGCCAATTATCTAAGGAATTGAATCTGCCAACTTGGAACAAACCATCATTTGCATGTCTATCTTCCAGATTTCCATATAATACAACAATAACCAGAGAAAGATTAGCTAATATTGACAAAGCAGAAGAAACGCTGAGGCTGCTTGGATTTGAGCAATACAGGGTAAGACATCATAATGAGATTGCACGAATTGAAATACCTTCTGATGATATGCATCGGTTATTAGATCATAATGTAAGAGATAAAATAGTTTCGGAGTTCAAAAATCTTGGATACCTGTATGTTACAATGGACATAAAAGGTTATCGTACCGGCAGCATGAATGAAAAACTTGATGAATCAGATAAACTGCCGCCTGAATAGAAAAGAGCTAAATGACTTATCTTAAAAATATTTTAAATAAAGTTAAAAATAATGAAATGTCTATTGAAGAAGCCTCGCTTCTTTTGCGCAACAATTCCTATGAAGATATGGGATTTGCAAAATTAGATCATCATAGAAAAATACGAACAGGTTTTCCAGAAGTGGTTTTTTGTCAGGGAAAAACTGCTCAGCAAGTTTCTAATATAGTTCACAAATTGGCAGAACATAATAGCGTGGTTTTAGCTACAAGGGCAACACGAGAACAATATAACGCTGTGCTGCAGCAAACTCCTAATGCTGTTTACCATGAAGCGGCTCGTGTTATAGAAGCAGGAACTTCCGAAATAGAAGATGAGAGCAGATATATACTTGTTGTTTCAGCCGGAACTGCCGACATTCCAGTAGCTGAAGAAGCAGCTGTAACTGCAAGAGCTATGGGAAGCCGCGTTGAACGATTATATGATGTGGGAGTTGCAGGCATTCATCGCTTACTGGATAATAAAGATATAATTGACAAAGCGAATGTTATAATAGCAGTTGCTGGTATGGAAGGTGCACTTATAAGCGTGATTGGCGGTTTGGTTGATAAACCCGTTGTAGCGGTACCAACAAGCATTGGATATGGAGCAAGCTTTCAAGGACTGGCAGCTCTGCTTTCAATGCTGAACACCTGCGCTGAGGGGGTTGCAGTTGTAAACATTGATAACGGATTTGGCGCTGGATACTTTGCACATATGATTAATAAATAAGGGTATAGGTAAAAAAATGAAAATAGCATACTTAGATTGTTTCTCTGGAATAAGTGGGGATATGACACTTGGCGCATTACTTGATTCAGGTATTGATGAAGCAGCATTCCGTTCGGAGATAGCCAAGCTTACTGATATAGAATTTAAGCTTAACATTACAAAAACCTCAAAAGGAAGCATAACAGCAACCGATGCAGAAGTTGTAATCTATGAAGAACATCATCATCGTCATCTTCATACTATAGTTGATATAATCAATAGAAGCGCCCTTTCTGACTATGTAAAAACAAATGCTGTCAACACATTTCATAAGCTGGCAGAAGCAGAAGGCAAGGTGCATGGTACATCCCCAGAAGAGGTGCATTTCCATGAGGTGGGCGCTGTTGATGCCATAGTTGATATAGTTGGTTCTTCAATTGGATTTGAAATGCTTGGAGTTGATAAGATAATTGCCTCACCATTACCGACTGGTTACGGATTTGTTAATGCTGCTCACGGAATAATTCCAATTCCAGCTCCGGCAACAGTAGAGCTGCTTAAAGGAATACCAATCTATTCAACTGATATTGAAGGCGAACTGGTTACACCTACCGGTGCAGCAATAATAACCAATTTTGCTGAAGAATTTAGAAAGTTGCCAATGATGAAGCTTCAGTCTACTTCCTATGGTGCAGGTAAAAAGAATTTTGGAATTCCTAATGTGCTGCGAATGTTTATAGGTGAGATAGAAACAGCAGAAATCCTAAATCAATCTTGCAATGTTGCTATGGTTGAAACAAATATTGATGATATGAATCCTGAGTTTTATGAAATACTTTTTGAACGATTATTTGAAATTGGGGCGCTTGATGTTTATCTGTCGCCAATACAGATGAAAAAGAATAGACCAGCGACTCTGCTGTCAGTTATATGTTCTTTGGAAAATGTGAATGACATTGCAATAACGATTCTGCAAAACACTTCATCATTTGGGGTCCGAATCTCAAAGTCAGAGCGTGTCTGTCTTGACCGTCGATGGGAGAATGTCAACACGCAGTATGGTCAAATCAAACTCAAAATTGGCATGTTTGAAGGAAAAGAACTAAAAGCCTCACCAGAGTATGAGGATTGTAAATCAGCTGCGAAAGAGCATAATGTAAGCATATATACAGTATACGAATCTGCAATCAAATCATATAATGCCAAATAGATTTTTACTAGCCAAGATTTCATGATAGCTACATGTATATAATAGAAATTCTTGGCTAGTATGATTTGACTCTAAATAAAATCCCTCCAGTTAATTATCTGATTTACAGCGTTATTTTTGTTGCAGTTTTCCTCTGCCATAATATAGAAATCTTCAAAATATTTATTATCAGGAAATTGAAAATCCGCAGGCTTGAGCAACATCATTTACAACAACATAATCTTCTATGTTTCCAGATCCGCCCGTTACAAGTAATTTCATTGCTCTTCTCCTTGTATCTTTATTGCAGCATTACTTGATCAATTTTTTGCTGAGCCATCATTCCAGCTGTTGTCCCAGGAGCAATTTCAATCGCACGTTTCCACCATTGAATGGCAGCATCCTTATTGCCTTGACTTAATGCAAAATCTCCATTTTCATGATAAGTTATGGCAATGTATTCTTTTGCTGTTTGTGCAGCAGAACTGCCATATCCAACTTTAATGGTTTTCTCCCATGCCTCTATTGCGGCATCATCATTTCCTAAATGCCTATAGGCAACTCCAAGATTTAGATATGCTTCCGGAAAAGATGGATCTGTTTCAATAGCTTGTCTGTAGTAGTTCATAGACTGATACATATTTCCCTTATTTGCCATTTCATTTCCTAACTGAATGTAGCATACAGCAATATTTCTTCTTGTTATCTTAGATATATCGGGGTCTTGTGTGCTGTTTAATGCATAGATAAATTGTTCGATTGCTGCCTGATAACTTTTTTGTTGAAAGTATTGCTGTCCCGTTCTAAGATACCTAGCTGTTTGTTCCATATTCTGTCTATTCTGAAATCCTCTATACCCAGATATGATAAGAGAGATGAATCCGACAAGTGCGGCAACACTAATTAAGACAATAAGAATTGATTTAATAAAATATTTTGTTTGATTATCTGTAGATTTAATTATAGGCTTTGGTATTTTATTTGATGATTGATTTAATATAGTTGAAGATGATGGATTATTTTGATACTGTCCTATAGTTTGATTTGGCAGAATAGTTGAATTTAGCTGAGACTGCGTATGAATATCAGAGCTGCAGCTTTCATCAAGAGATGATGAATTTATATCATCTGCCAGCTCTTTTGCCGATTTATATCTGTTATCAGGATTTTTGGAAAGACATTTACGCAGTATTCTATCAAATTTTGCAGTTATTCCGGTTGGAATAATTATATCCTGGTTCATTATGTTGTATGTAATAGATACAACAGTATCACCAGTGAATGGTTTTCTACCGGTAAGCATTTCATACAAAACTACACCAACTGAGAAAATATCAGATCTTGAATCTAATGCCCTACCGGTAACCTGTTCGGGTGACATATAGCTTGGAGTTCCAAATACCTGTCCATCAATTGTAATAGATGGCTCTTCCATTATTCTTGCTATTCCAAAATCGGTAAGTTTCACACGATTATCGGCAAGTATCTGGATATTATCCGGTTTGATATCTCTGTGTATAACGCCATTTGAATGAGCATATTCTAAAGCATCACAGATTTGTGTTGTTATCGAAACAATTTTTTCTACCGGGAGTGCATGTTCTATATCTATAAGAGCACGGAGTGTTTGACCTTCAAGAAATTCCATTGCAATGTAATGTCTTCCTTGGTCTTCCCCTACTTCGTATATGGTAACAATATTGGGGTGAGAAAGTGACCCGGCAGCACGAGCCTCTCTGTAAAAGCGTTCTATTCTTTCACGTTTTTGTGCACCGGAAAGATTAGGCGGAAGCAAAAGCTCTTTAAGAGCAACACGGCGGTTGATTGAAGAATCTATGGCTTCATAAACGATATCGTTACTCCTGCCGAGTTCTCTTATTATTCGATATTTTCCTAACATGGATGTTTCAGATGTCATTCTCTACTCACTTCATGTCTTGCATATCATTTTCGATATAATATCCTCAACCACCCAGAATTCTGCGAAAAGCGCCTCCGGAATGAGTTTTTTCAATAGTATCTATATGAATTATTAAAACAGTGATATTATCTCCCCCTCCATTTTCCGATGCCATATCAATAAGCTTCAATGCGGACAAAGGAGGGCTCCATTCCAGAACAGTATCTTGTATAGAGTTTTCATTCACATAACCCGAGAGTCCATCTGTGCATAAAACAAAAATATCATTGGCGTTAATGGTATCACTTATAAAATCTATTTCTATATCGGGAGCAGAGCCAAGAGATCTGGTTATTACATTCTTAAAAGGCGAGAGCTGCGCTTCTTCTTCAGTTAGCGCTCCTCGTCTAACCTGTTCAGCAACCCAGGAATGGTCTTCACTTATTTGGCTGATAATTCCATCACGTATACGATAAAGTCTGCTGTCCCCAACATGTGCCATATACATCATATTCTCTCGTATAACAATAGATGTGCAGGTTGTTCCCATGCCATTGCGCTCACGCACAACCTGCGATGTATCAAACACATAAGAATTTGCCCTTTTAAACGCCTCGAGAAGAGATTCTTCAACATTATCTGATATATCAGAGTAATAAGAGCGTATAATTGCTTTAAGAGCTATTTCACTTGCAACTTGACCAGATGCATGCCCTCCCATTCCATCTGCCACAGCAAACAATGATCCTTTGATTGCCAATACTTCGGGCTCTGTAGGTTCAAATATTTCAAATTTATCTTCATTATTTTCTCTTACAAGCCCCATATCAGTGCGAGCAGATGCATTAATTTTGACGTTATAGACAGGCTTAATACCTTTCTTCTTTGCCCACTCCTCTGCCATATCTATTGTTTGAATTTTAGCGGTTATTTCATTCTCTGGGTGCATATATTTATTCCTGATCACTTAAAAGGTCATCATTAGTTTGATTTATAACAAAAATCAGCTGGGTTCGTCCAAAAGTTATCTGATCGCCGTCATCCAGCTGTATTGGTTCATCCTGATCGAGTTTTACTCCATTTACTATGGTTCCATTGGTACTCCCAACATCTACAATTTCGAACCAGTGTTCATCTGATGTAATTTCAGCATGCAGTCCAGATAGATATGGGTCATCTGAAATTTGGATATCATTTGAAGATTTTCTTCCTATTGTGTTTATGCCTGTATATATTTGATATTTTACATCAGGGTTTTTTACCGATTCAAGATAGGCAAGCGCAACTTGATCTTCCTCATCTGATGTTTCATCCATTTCGATTTCATCTTCTGCATCATCTATACTATTTTCAGATGAATCGGCTGCTTCTGATTCAGGAAGATGCAGGAACAAGGCTACAGACCCAAATTTGATCTCATCTCCATCAAATATCTCTATTTCTGATGTTACACTCTCACCACGAACAGTAGTGCCATTTGTGCTTCCTGCATCCTCTATATAGCATTTTCCATCAGAATAAGTGATTTTTGCGTGCCTGCGTGAGACAGTAGGATCGTTCAACTGAATATCAGAAGCTTCACGCCCTACAGTGTTTTCACCATTTTTGATAAAATACTCCTGTGTTTCTGAAACATCCATAAGTCTAGGAATATCGTCTGTATTTGAACCTGTATCATCACCGGGGGTAGATGAAAGAAGGAATCCGCAATCTCCACAATACTTCTCGCTTAAGGTGTTTTCAGTTCCACATATTGGACATTTTGCAGATGCGCCTAACTGAGTAGCATCTGTACCTGCTGATATAATTGTTTTATTGTTGTCTAAAATTGTTTTTTCCTGATTGTTTTCCATATTATACAATTCCTTTGCAGATAGATTATTTCTTTTTCCCTTGATCTAGTGATAACTGTACGCCTATTAATGTTTTTTCTGCACCGGCAATTCCTTGATTGATATCATTCAACGACTGCCTTACTTGTTCCGCTTCATCAGTTCTTCCCTGGCTTGCAAGAATGTTCATAGTTTTTTGAAGCTCCATTGCTGCATGCATAGAAGAAATCTGCTGTGTTTTCATTCCCATTACAGTTTTTTCAAGATTTATCGAAGCTTGTGCAATTTCAAGTTCTTGTGCAATTAAAGGATTTTTGCCGGCAGCTAGTAAGGATTTGTCGGTTACGAAATTGAATTCCACATCGCATTGAATTGATTCCATTCTGCCGCTTGAAGCATCATCATATAATAATTCTGCATGGATGACTCTGTAAATTCCGGGTGTTCTGGGAAGAAAATCGAACTCTCCCAATACTGACATAGCGCTGCCGCGGTCAAGATCTACAAGCGGTATTTCTATACGGCGGGGATTTGACATAACTGGTGTATGACCATATATCTTACGCAGCTGAACCCATTTTGAGAGATTCAAAACCAATTTCATATTACGAGCTGTAATTGTCATCAGACTTTCCATTTCCTTGCGAAAGACTTCTTGAATCAATTCAGGCTTGGAAATATAGTAGTAGTTGCCATTACTTCTGCGTGCAATACTTGCAAGTAATTCTTCATTGTATTCTAAGCCAAAACCAAGCGCTGTTACTGTTATTCCCCTGCTCTTTTGCTCAGTTACCTGCCCAACAATTGACTGAAAATCCTTAATTCCAGCGGTAGGTTCTCCATCTGTGAACAGAATCACTCTGTTAACATAGCCTTCTGACATAACTGACGCAGCTTGATTGCATCCCAATACAAGTCCATCATAAAGATTGGTAGTGTTTCCTGCAGAAATGCGATTGATGTGCTCTTTTAACAGGTTTTTATTAACAACACGCCTTGCAGGAACTAAAACCTCTACTTGCTCTTCAAATGTAACAACGGACAAAATATCATTTGGCTCAAGCAGATCAACAACATAACAACATGCTCTTTTTACGTAATCTAACGGATCACCTTCCATAGATCCGCTTTTATCAATAACAAGAGCAATGTTAAGAGGTGTTCGTCTGCCCATAACGCCAGGCATAGATGATATCTGTACCAAAACATGCTCTTTAGAAGGCTCATTGGATATTGCATACGTGTTGCCGGCTATGCATTCCATATTAATCGACTTTATTGATCCCGGCATTGCTGTTTTCATGGGATCACTAATATTTTGGGTCATATTATGATCATTTCCATCATTTGATATAATTGTTGTTTTTTCCATCTATGTCTCCTTGATGAAAATTAAGCATCATCACTGCTCAAATCTAAATGTTGATGCGCCAAATTGTATTGTATCTCCAGGCTGTATTATCTGTCGGGTGATTTTTACGCCATTGACAAATGTTCCATTGGAACTTCCATTATCATACAACACATATACACCTGATTCAAAACTGATATGTGCATGATTACGGGAAACCGTATTATCTAATGTTAGAGATATTGATTTACTTTGTTCCCTGCCAATTTCGGTATCAGCCATTGCTTTTAGATCTAAAGATTTATTCGTATATGCACCCGATATGCCTATCAGCCGTGGATTTCCATTGAATGTGGATTTGCCCGAAATATCTGCATCAGATGCAGCAATATTCTGAGGTCCGATGCTGCACATACAATCACCGGTAACAGGATCTTTAGCTCCACCACAGTATGGACATGTTAATGAAGATGATACCGGAGGAGCATTACGTTTTACTGGTGCATCTTTTACGGGAATTGCCTTCTTGCCAGCTTTTTCATGGAATTCAAGGTTAAAGCTGGCTATTGTAATCAAATCGCCATCAGTTAGATGTGATTCATGCACCAATTGATTGTTAACCATTAAGGCTGTTTGTGCACCGGAACTATGAATTGTATATCGATTGTGATTATCCATATTTATTATGGCATGAGAATGCGATACATTCATATCGCCAAACAATGGTATATCTGCTAATTCGTCTCTTCCTATGGTTGTTTGTGATTTCGATATAATATATTCTTTGC
The DNA here is from genome assembly GCA_033808695.1 of Armatimonadota bacterium. Taxonomy (GTDB): domain Bacteria; phylum Armatimonadota; class UBA5829; order DTJY01; family DTJY01; genus JAPXND01. Next base: position 9,317 of record JAPXND010000031.1, on the reverse strand, counting down.
CTTCATTTTTGCCTTTAAGCACTCTTATCCATGCCTGCTTGAAAATTGTTTGAGCTAACCCTATGAACAAGCCGATTGCCGCACCTGTTACAGTTAAGCTGATGCCTCGACTAATAACACCGGGATTTGCAGTGAATATTGGCAGGATGTAAGGAACAATCTCAAACAGCATGCCGCCAATCAAACCGCCTATAAATCCTCCGATTGCACCATGTTTGGAGGTTTTTCTGGATTTTGTTGGTAAACCCTGAACAATTCCAACAAACAAACCTATCAATCCCCATCCAATACCTCTAACTAATATCATTCCAAGGAAAGCTATAGCCTTCAATACCGGTATGTGACTCATATCTACCAGTTTTGTATAGAAGCTTCCAAAGAAGAGTTGACCGATCATTAAACCAATCAAACCACCCATTAATCCAGCCAAACTGCCCCATAATAATTCGCGTTTGAATTGCTTTTTGCTGCCTATGCTTATACCATTTACAAAACCCAAAGCAAATCCAACGAGCAAGCCAAATACAGCTCCTACAAAAGATTGTGCTTTTATAAGTTCAGTATAACTTAATACAGCGCCCTGTGGTTCTATCCTATAAAAACCATTGAAATCAATAATTATCCACGATAAAAACCCTGCGACAGCTCCAGCAAGTAGTGAAACTATAACTTTATAATTAAGCGACATTTTGCATCCTATCAAACACTGTGTTAAGCATCGAATCTAAATCTTGTATTGCCGATTTGTATTTCATCACCAGAATTTAGTTGTGTATTTGTTATCTTAATACCATTAACAAATGTTCCATTTGATGAACCTTCATCTGATATAGTAAATTCTCCATTGGCATTGGTGATTTTTGCATGTTTTCTTGATGAAGTAGTATCAGATATCAGAGCTACAGTATTAGATTCATCACGTCCGATTGTGATTACATCAGATGAAATGGGATAAATTGTTCCAACATTTGCCCCAAATGTAACAACTAATTGAGGAACGCCATCTTGGGTTGAACCACTTGATGGCGACCACTTGACTGTGCATGTGCAGGCTCCTGTAGCAAGATCCTTTTTACCGCCGCAGAAAGGACAGATACTAGGATCAATCACCTGCTTCTGTAATTCCGGCTTTGAAGATGAATCCTCTGGTTTATCTTCAGGAACATCTATACCTGCCTGCTTAAGCACTGATTTAATTGTTGCACCCTTGTTTTTCATTAATCTATATACAACATAGATTAGTGCTCCAAAAAGAATTATACCTAATAATGCATTTCCATAATCAATGGGACTTTTTGTATTTACAGGAGTTGTTGAATTATTTTTGCCATCATTTGCTTCATTGTCTTTATTAACATCAGGTGAAACCTTATTAAGAGATGGATTCAAATCGTTGATAGTCTCAACTTTTTCAATAATTGGTATTTTTATATTAGCTATCAAGGATGGAGATATATTGATGTCTTGTGTAGTTGATTTATTGTCACCGTAATATACGGTAACCTTGGCGTCCCCCGTTGGAACATCCTCGAACTCTATTGTTGGTAAAGATGCATTAATGATCTTAGCTGCCTTATAATTATTTGATTGCAATGTAATAATTCCAGCTGCTATCGGATTATTATTATCAAGAGAAACTATGACTACAGATAATTTACGCAAATAACGAAAATCGGCATCTTTTAAATCTATGTTGGCTACAGGAGTGTTTGCCTTTATAGGATATATTGCTTCAATGTTTTTGTTTGCATTTAATACATAGAGTTTAGATTCTGCTACTTTGTCTTTTAAAAGTGGAAGGTCGATAGTTGCTTTTTTATTTGAAATGGTTTGTGGAATTGTATAAGTTTCTTTGTTGTTAATATCTTTATACTTAAACCAGTATTGATAATACCCTTCTTCCGGAACAGTAAGCACAGCGGTTGATGCTGCAAACACTCCGGGAACAGCAATGCACAATAGTATTGAGATAAACAGTATCCTTAATGAATGCAAAATATACCTCCGATTTTTCTTTAACAGTTAGATATACTCTTAAATGCTAGAGGAAGCGCCTTAAGTATATCACCGGCAATCATTCCTGACTGACCAATATCATTTGCCACAATATCACCTGCAAGGCCATGGAGATAGACTCCACATACTGCCGCCTCAAACTGATTTATTCCTTGTGCAATCAATCCACCGATTACACCTGCCAATACATCGCCGGTACCGCCTGTAGCCATACCTGGATTTCCAGTTGTATTTAGAACTGCTCTTCCATTTGGATGCACAATAACAGTGCCGGCTCCTTTAAGAACCACTATGCAATTGAAATCTGATGCTGCTTTTCTTGCTGACCCTATTCTATCTGACTGAATTTGATCAACAGAGGTTCCTGTTAACCTCGATAATTCCACCGGATGAGGTGTGAGTATATGAAGGTTATGCGGCTGATATAAATAACTCTTATGCTTCGATAAACAATTTAATCCATCCGCGTCTATAACAATAGGACATGTTAATGAATCCACCAAATTTCCAACAAACGCTGCTGTTTCATCAGACTGCCCTATACCACAACCAATAACTGCGGATGTGGCTTTTTTACAGATTTCTAATACTTCATCTGCTGATCTAGAAGAAAAAGCTCCATCAAGATCTTCACCTAATCCTCTAACCATTACTTCAGTAAGCTTTGTCATCATTATATTCTGTATGCTTGATGGAACGCAAAGAATTGATAATCCAGCGCCAGCGCGAAGGACAGCATTTGAAGCAAGCTCTGCAGCGCCGCACATCCCTTTTGAGCCTGCAATTACAACAGATGTTCCAAACGTGCCCTTGTGTGAATCACCCACTCTGGATGGCAGTGTATTGGATATCCATTGAGGGTGAGTGATTTCAACATTTATTTTATCATATAGTTCATGAGGGATTCCTATATCACCAACTATCACTTTTCCAGCGTTAACAGCGCCAGGATGTGTAAAAAGCCCTATTTTAGCTAATGCAAATGTTGCTGTATAATCAGCTTTGACACAAATATCAGAAACAGATCCATTATCTGCATTTAATCCAGAAGGAATATCAATAGAGATAACCGGTTTGTTTGACGAATTTATCAATTTTATTACATCTACTGCTAAACCAGATATTGATCCTTTAAATCCAGTTCCAAATATTCCATCAACAATAATATCGCTTTTTGAAATACTATCCATTACCGGATTGATATCTGTTATGGAATTGATGCTAATTCCCAAGGAAGCAAGCTTATCAAGATTAATCTTTGCATCACCCTTAACATCATCACAATTGCCAATAAGCCACACATTAACTGATGCATTCAAATCATGAAGCAATCTGGCTGCAGCAAATCCATCACCGCCATTATTTCCTTTGCCGCATATGATGGTGATATGTTTGCCAGATGGCGAAGTCATGTAGGTTGATATTACATCTGCCACATGTTTAGCTGCATTTTCCATTAATAGTATACCCGGAATTCCATATTTTTCAATGGTTACGCTATCAATTTTACGCATTTCATCTGCTGTTGCTGCTTTTCTTGCATTATATGGAATACTTGGCTGCTGCATATAAATCAATCTCCAGATTCAATCTTTTCTATTACTGCTACTGCAGTGGCATACTCCTTACAATGAGATATGCTTACATGAACTTTACTGCCAGATGCTTGTATGGCAGCCTTTCCTTTAAGATTCACAATAGGTTTTCCTAGTTCATCGGAAAGTATTTCTACATCAAGCCAAGATTGACTTGAACCTAACGCCTTTGCAATAGCTTCTTTAGCAGCAAATCGTCCAGCCAATCGTTCATCTAATCCGGCATTATCTAAGCAATAAATCAGTTCATCCGCAGTGAATATTTTGCTAAGGAAGTTCTTAAATTTCATCCGGGCATTTCTAATCCGGCGAATTTCTATAATATCTGTTCCAATTCCTGTTATCATTTAAACTCCTAATTATATATTTCATGAAATATGGTAAAAATCCTGCATATATGATGTATAATATGCTAATGATTCTATTCATATATATGATTACTCGTGCTATAATATGTAAAAGTTTATAACTGGAGGTTTACATTGGAAGTATTCGATACTATTATTATCGGTGGAGGTCCAGCTGGACTGACTGCAGGTATATATGCGATGCGCTCCAGACTGAATACAATCCTTCTTGAAAAATATATGCCTGGCGGACAGATAGTTGTTGCGGACTTTGTTGAGAATTACCCCGGATTCCCATCAGGCATAAGCGGACCAGATCTTGGCATGGCAATTGAGCAGCAGGCAAGAGGATTAGGGTTGAATATTAAATCTACCGATGTAATAAGTCTTGATTTGTCTGGTAAAGAGAAGATAATAGTAACAGCTGATGATGAAATGCGTGCACATACTGTAATTATAGCAACTGGCGCCAATCCACGGAAATTGGGAATTGAAGGTGAAGATCGTCTAACTGGCAAAGGCGTATCCTATTGCGCCACCTGCGATGGTGCATTTTTTAGAGACAAAGACATAGCAGTAGTAGGTGGAGGCAACACAGCTGTACAGGATGCAATATTTCTTACAAAATTTGCAAAATCAGTAAAAATCATACATAGAAGAAATTCACTTCGCGCTGATAAAATAATACAGGAACGCGCACTGAAAAACGCTAAAATTGAGATGCTATGGAATACTGTAGTTACTGATATCAAAGGAACCAACATAATAGAACAATTAGGATTGAGGAATGTAGAGGAAAACAAAGATTATGACATTCCGATAGATGGATTATTTGTTTTGATTGGCACAGATCCAAACACAGGATTTTTAGAAGGCGGTGTTGAAACTGATTCAGCAGGATATATAAAAACAAATGACGATATGGAAACAAATATTAAAGGTGTTTATGCAGCCGGTGACTGCCGGCTGAAGAGTTTAAGACAGATGGTAACAGCAGCATCGGATGGTGCAATTGCAGCTTTTTCTGCAGAGCAATATATAGAATCGCTAAATGATAATTGATCTGTTTTATTCATTTTGTTTGGAGTCAGCATGTACCCTGAATTAAAAGGAAAAATTGCTCTTGTAACAGGAGCAGCAAGAGGATTTGGCAAAGCAGCGGCATTAAGGTTTGCAAAAGAAGAAGCGATAGTTATAGTGAATTATCGAAGAAGCATAAGTGATGCACAATCTGTGGTTGATGAGATTGCTGCTAATGGCGGAAAAGCTGTTTCTTTACGTGGAGATGTAGGCAATGATGAAAGCCTAGATAAAATGTTTGAAATAATTAAATCTGAATTCGGCGCTTTAGACATCTTAGTGGCAAATGCAGCTTTTGGAATTACAGGAAACATGATGCAAGCAACTAAACGCTATTGGGATCTTACAATGTCTTCTTCAGCCTGGTCATTAATCGCTCTTGCACAGCGTGCCGTACCGCTTATGCAAAATGGCTGGGGGCGTATTATCAGCATAACAAGTGAGGGTGGAAGCAAAGTTCTTGAGAGCTATGGTATTATGGGTGCAGCAAAAGGAGCATTAGAATCTATCACCAGAGCGTTAGCCGTAGAACTTGCACCTAAAGGCATACTAGTTAATGGGGTAATGGCAGGAGCAGCAGATACAAAGTCGCTGCGCACACTGCCCTGTGCAGAGCGCTTATTGCAAAAGGCAAAGGAACATACACCTGTTGGCAGAATCCTTCAACCGGATGACGTTGCCGATGTTATCCTTTTTCTTGCATCAAATCAAGCGCGTATGATATGCGGTCAGTTTATCACGGTTGACGGAGGATTTGGAATAGTATTGTAATTAAATATTAAGGAGATGTGTAACTAATGCCACACAAAAAAACCTATGGTTTCACCATTATTGAATTATTGACAGTTATTGCGATTATAGCTATTCTGGCTGCAATTATATTTCCTATTATTACAAGCTCAAAGGCCATGATGAATAAATCTATATGCCAATCCAACCTCAGAGAGCTTTATTCTGCTTTCCAGCTTTATATATATGACTGGGATGATACACTTCCCTGCCCTGGTGGATTGGTAGGTGATCTCAACTATTGGGCGCAAGAGGGTGATTCTGGCATTAATGAATATATCAAGAATAAATCTAAGTCAACTAAAAGTGTGTTCTGCTGTCCTGCTTATACAGGAAAATATTCGGCGCAATGGACACCTCGTACATATGGGATGAACTCCTTTCTTCGCCGACCAGCAGATGTAGGATTTCCTTTAAGCACATATATACGAAATGGCATCAACCAAAACGAGATAGTAAACAGGGCTAAAACCATATTGTTGTATGAAGGAATTCAGGCAGATGCAAATAACAGCTTAGGTGAAGGATATGTTTACCGATGCGGCAATTGGGAATGGGTTGCGGGATACTATCCATCACCACGTCCATACTGGAAATATTCCGAAAAATCTGCACATGGAGCAAAGAACAACTATCTTATGTGCGATGGACATATTAAGTGCATGGTGCCGGAAAAATATCCTGATTTCAAAGGTCCATTGTCACCGGATGATAATTTCTGGTTTGCAAAGAAATTGCGGAATTAGTCAGTTTTCTTTTCAACCAGCAGCCAGTATTCAGTATTTCCGCCATTTCCAATATATGGTGATTTTACATCACCAAGAATTGCGAGCTCAGATGGACATAGCTTGTGTATAGATTCAATTAGCTGAGGTATTTTTTCTTCAGGGAATACACCGTTAATTGCTTCCTCTTTCATTTCATACTGGGGTTTTATCAACGAAAGTCCCCTGCCCCCTGGATGCAGCATCCTCGCAATAGTTGGTAAAGACAGTTCCTGTTTAGTCCATCCCAAGTCGCTTACGGCAAAATCCATCAACGATGGTGGTTCCCAATGCAATACATTGGTTCTTTCATAAACTTCAATCTTTGGATTGGTTCTCAGCTTCCACTCCAGTAATCCATAGGATGTATCTACAGCATATATTTTTGCAGCATTATGCTGCAGCAAGCAATCTGTAAATCCGCCAACATTACATCCCAAATCGATGCATACTAAGCCATCAACTTGCAGTTTAAAATGCTTTAATGCAAATTCAAGCTTTAACCCGCCTTTTCCAACATAGGGACAATCTTTTGGGCGATTTGATTTACTTCTGCTCATAAATTCAGCTGTCCATTCCGGGTGTATTGCCATTCCAGTTTCTAAGCAGACCATCTAATTTGTTAGCAATATCACTTTCTGTATCCGTATTAGCAAGGTTATTCAATTGATATGGATCCTGCACAAGGTTATAGAAGTAATGAGGTTTAGATCCAAGCACACCAGGCATTTGAGACCATGGTATTCCATAGATATGAGTTGGAGTTCTTATGCCAATGCCATCTCCTCCAGTTTCTATAAATGAATATCCACCATTTACTATATTCTGCTCTCCACTTAGTATTGGTGTAAGATCATTGCCGTGTGTGTGGCTTACTTGATCGATTCCTACCAACGATAACAATGTGGGCATTATATCTACAAGATTTGCTGCATGACTGCTGCACACACTGTTTCGCGCTATACCAGGTGCATTAATAATAAATGGTATTCTTATTGATTCTTCATATAGATAACCTTTTTGCACTCGGTTATGGCTTCCAAGCATATCTCCATGGTCAGCTGTAAATATAATGATTGTATTATCTGCAAGACCAGATTTATGCAGAGATGACATGAAACTACCAATAGTATCGTCTACCCAGGTTGTTAATCCGTAATATTCTGCAATGAGTTCTGGCAGTCCATATCCATCCGGAAGTATATCTGTGTAGGGCAGATGCAGTTCATAGTATCTGAAATCATAACGATATATTTTCAACCATGTATCAAGATTTGGCAATTCAGCCTGCAAATCAACATTCGGTCTTAACGGAATGTTATCAGGATTATACATGTTAAGGTAGTAAGATGGAGCATCTGATACTGGACAATGCGGAGGAGATATGTTGTAGTATAGAAAGAATGGTTCAGTTTTGCCTTTCATTCTTTTAAAGAAATCGTCAGCTTCATCTAATTCAAAATCTATGCTGTATCCAGGCGGCGCAAATTCTGATGTTCCATTTCTGGTAAAGCTTTGACCAGTGTGGCAATGATGAACCCTTGGTATTGTGTACTCATCAAAACCTATATCATGAGGCCAGGAGTGTATATGCCATTTTCCTATCGCTGCGTTATAATAACCATTCTGTTTTAGTATTTCTGGAAGAGTTGTATCCTTCAAATGCGGACGTCCGCTGAATGGATACTCGGGAAGTATGCCGGAAGCTGCACCATTCTTTTGAGTAAGGTATGCAAAGTTACTGACTCCCGCTGTGCACCTTCTTGGGTATTGTCCTGACAAAATCGCTGAGCGAGCTGCCATACAAATAGGATGGCATGAAACTGCATACTCAAATCTTACACCGTTGTTTGCAAGCCGATCGATATTTGGTGTTTGGATAACATCGTTACCATAACATCCAACCTCAAATGACCTGAGCTGATCACTTGTGATAATTATAATATTTGGTTTCATATAACCATCCTATTCAGAAACATTTACCAATTATCTCAAATTAAATATTTAATTGCAAAATTCATCATGATGCTTGACTGAAATGATACAATCATTAGATAATGTAAGTTGATTTTATTATTAAGATGGTTTTTAACTGATTTGAATAATTTACACGCTTCTGAAAAATTACATTTATCTAACCTGGAAACACTTGAATCTGAAAGCATTCATATAATACGCGAGGTGTTTGCAGAATTTGAAAATCCAGTGATGCTTTATTCCATAGGCAAAGATTCCTCTGTAATGGTGAGACTTGCACAAAAGGCATTTGCACCTGGAAAAATACCGTTTCCATTGCTGCATGTGGATACAGGATTGAAATTCCCCGATATGTACAAATTCCGCGATGAATACTGCAAAAAAATCGGAGCTGACCTTAGGGTGTATCGATTTGAAGAAGCCATAGCTGAAGGTGTTAATCCCTGGAAGATAGGAACTGTCAAGTGCTGCGCTCAACTTAAGACTCAAGCTCTGCTGAATGCGTTAAAAGAAGGGAATTATGATGCTGCATTCGGCGGAGCACGCCGCGATGAAGAGAAATCCCGAGCAAAAGAGAGAGTTTATTCATTCAGAGATAAATTTGGTCAATGGGATCCAAAAAACCAGCGTCCGGAACTATGGAATTTATATAATGGTAAATTACATAAGGGCGAAAGCATTAGAGTATTTCCGTTGTCTAATTGGACCGAGTTGGATGTATGGTTATATATTCATATTGAAAAAATACC
>JAPXND010000030.1:0-21185 GCA_033808695.1 Armatimonadota bacterium | reverse complement strand
AGCTGTCAATAGTGTATAGAAAGAACTTTGAATTTGTAGATAGAGTAGGAGAAATGCTTGAAAGAGCAAAAGAGATATCGCGAATAGGCAGTGAGGAAGACATAGAAGAGTTCTTAAGCTACTACATACCTGGTTTTCTTGAAAGCCATAATCACAGTCTTGAAAATAATGGAATAAGCTAGTATAATCAAACCATTATTATTGGAGGAAACAATATGAGAAATAAATGTTGGCTGAAATTGATTTGTATACTATTCCTATTTACATCATGTGCATCACTATATGCAATTGAACGAAAGATACCATCAACAAGCAGAGTCTCAATCCATGACTGGAGTTATGATGCAATGATTAGTCTTGCATCTGATGGATTAATACTAGATATGCCTGCAAGGTTATTTAAAGGAGACAGACTGTTCAACCGAGTGGAAATGGGCAGCATTATAGCATCAATAGTAGACTCAGCAGATAACAACTTATCTATTTCTCAAATATCATTAATAAACAAGCTTATACTTGAATATAAGCCGGAAATCGCTGCATCACATCCGGAAACACTGGAAAAATGGCAGGAAATTGATAAGTCAACCCTATCGCCAATCATTGCCACAGGATTTGTTGAAGGTAAATACACCAGAGACATTATTGATGATGATGAAATCGGTGTTCCGTTTAAACTAACAGGAATAACTGATGTTAATAACCACATTCTTGTAGCCGTATCAGCTGCCAATAAAAACAGTCAATTCTTTCATCAAGAGCACGATTCCTCTATTCTTGATAAATTGGTATTGAAAGGCTATGATGACAATTTCACATGGTCAGTAGGACTGGATTATTCAAAATGGGGACCAGCATACGCAGGGTCAATGATTCTTGATGATACAAGCAAGTCTTTCTTAAAGTTAAAAACTACAAATGAGATTAGTATAAACCGGTGGATAGGAAGATTTAAAATATCACAATTTGCAACCGGATTCCGTGAAGATGGCAAAACTGTATATCTTTTTGGAAGAAGATATGAAAAGCCACTGGGAAGCCAATTTTCTCTTGGGTTAAATGAAATAATGAAAACCAATAAGACACCTAGTATAGAATTTTTAGTAATGCCATTCTATTTATATCAAAACATTAATGATATTGATGACTACAACATAAATGCTTTAGCATCAATAGATTTGCAATATGAAACAAAAAATGGAACTCAACTATATACAGATTTTGCAGTTGATGACATTAGTTTCAGTAAAATTTTTGTGCTGGGTAAAAAAGACACAAAACGCAAAACAGGTTACACACTTGGTGCATATTTTCCAAACTTAATTAAGAATTCCCAATTAACAACATTAAGAGCAGAATTTATGTCAGTTGATAACAGAACATATGGACCGGCAGCAGGAGCCAATATTCTCCCTTATTACCATGATGGTATAATAATCGCTCATCCAATTGGACGTAATGTAAATGCTATCTATTTGCGAGGCGAACACTATTTTACACCTAAGCTTAGTGTTATTGGAGAATATTTAAATCAGAAGCAGAAAAAAGATGCGTTGCCATACAGATCAAGCAGCACAACGGTTTCTGCAAAAATGTCATACGATTTTACACCAAGCACGTCATTGTCATTAAGAGTTGCACCTACAAAGGTTAAACATAGAAGCAATGCCGTGAATCCTGATTGGATTAAAAGCGGCATTGAGTATGAAGTTAATTTTTCAAAATCTTTCTAATTAAATTAAATACCTCCGAGCCTCTTTAAAGTTCGGAGGTATTTTTTTACCAGTCTCTGGAATTAGGCACATCCATCCAGATTGAACCGTTGATTATAGACTGCTGACTTATTAAACCGGGCAGCGTTATATCCATAGCTTCATGAATACCAATCGGCGGTTCTAACCCATTTAGTATTGCATTTACAAAATCCTGAACCTCCATATAATCTCCACCCATATGCCCTGCTTCCAGCGCCTCCTTAGAAGGACGAAGCCATTCATCCGACAGAAACTCTTCAGCCAGTGACTCAGGATCATGCCATGTTCCTTCATCATGCCTATCCATAAGATATATCTTATGCTTATCTTCCGGTCCCCGAGGCGCCTCATAGCAGCCTTTTGTTCCCTGCAGAGAATAATAACTCGTATTATGAGGTCTATTTGACAGCATATCTATTCTAAGATTCACAAGTCCCCCATTTTCCAATCTGCAAGCCGTAAAAACAGCGTCTTCCTGCTCATAGAAATCACCGCGGGGATCCTGATAATGATGTCCGGTACCGAAACAACATACTTGAGCTACTCTTTCATTTCCAAACCACTGATACACCGGGCCAAGACTATGCGTGCAATATGTATTGCCGTTTATACCTGTCTGCCATTTTCTGCGCCATTTAGTTATTTCATTGAGTTCTTTTAGCTCATGGGTATATTCACCTTCTCCAAAATATAAATCACCAAACAACCCTGAATCAGCAATTGCCTTAATCAAAACATTGGATCTAATATAACAATAGTTTTCTGCCATCATGTAGGTTGCTTTTGACCGTTTGCAGGCTTTTACCAGCTCTTCAGATTCTTCGATTGAAACAGATGCCGGAACTTCGCTCATTACATGAATGTTTCTATCAAGCGCCATAATAGCTTGAGGAACATGGTATGGCATAGGTGTTCCAATAACAATCGCATCAATTCCAGATTTATCAATCATATCTTCGATGCTTGTATATATTTCATTAACACCTATTGCAGCTGCGGTGTTTTTCAGACCCTCTTCATTTATATCGCACAACGCTTTTATATATGTAGATGGATTATATTGAAAAGCACTAAAAAATCCTGCTCCCCTTCCGGCTGCACCAACAATACCAACTGCTATATCTTTCATATTATCACCCTTATTATAAAATATATTTATATCTTAACTTGTTAATTCAACAAATATCATTAATCTCCTTCTATCTTTTAATGAAGGTATTATAAACAGTTATGACGAATATTATCAACAAGCAGATTATAGAGGTATTGAAATGGAACATTTGGATATAAGTCCATATGCATTACCAAGCAACAAAGACCAAAATACAAATGAATATCTTTTTGAAGATCCAAGAGATATTTATTCAATTGAAATAGAATTCAAAGACAAAGCAGCCTGCATACCGGATATTTTCTATATGCAGAAAACATGGCCGCAGCACAGGGTTGAAATGGCAGATCCATTGGGCAATCCGTTTCCATTCGGCTGGTTTCCAATTGATGACCATTACAATACCAAATGGCAAAAGGCATCCATAATTTCAAAAAAAATCGGCGCTAAGTCTATAAATGCAACATTTGCCGGCTTGTCACAAGAAATACCCAATAATGATGATTATAACGTAACATTCAGACGAACAATGGGAATAAGAATTGTTTCTGATTGTGAAATTACAAATGTTAAAATATTTACAGCATCAAAATCAACAACAAGCAGAATTAAGGTTTATCCAAACAAACGAAAAAACTTAATCAAGCAAATATCAATTGATACGTTCAATGCTGAAATAATTAGTATATCCTCAGAGAATGGAGCGGAAATAAATAAGAATACAGTATCCATTTCTTCAGATGAATCATGCTTTGAAATCAATGTAAGGCACATGACTCCAGCTCATTCATTATGCAATGATGAAGGATTGATTACTTTTCATACAGATTCAACAGATTTCACTATCTCCATCCAATCCCTTATCGAAAATGGTCCAATATGGTATGAAGATGCCGGAATATATATAACATTATCTGACAACGATATATCGTTTGATGATTATACTGCATCTATTGAAGGCTCCAAATCTATCAGTCAAATATTGTTAAGCGAACAGGAACAAAGTCTTGGCGGAGCTTTAGGCGGACAACCAAGACCCCATGAAGTCCCCTTCAGTATTGGCTGCAAAGGCTCCAAACACCGCTTTTGGATAGATCCTAACGGTGATATTACACTTCCAAGCTTCAATGTAAATTGGCCTGCCAGCAGTGTAAAATCAAGGTTTATGAATGACCGTGAAGGACGATTTTTCTTTGGATTTGAGAAATGGCTCACCGCCTCAAGATATACAGCGCAAGCGCCAACACCTGCTTATAACATTGAGATGACAAATGATGGCATATTAATGAAACAGAAATGTTTTGCCATTCCATTATCAAAATCCATATTTGATGAGGCCTTTGCTGATGATGTCACCATAGCAATGGTTCGCTTTAGATTTACAAATGAATCGTTAGAGAACAAAACAGCAAGGCTGCCATTATCATATTCATCGGATGCTTTTAGAGTTCCAAACAGAGTGGACAGTAAAGGCAGCGGCATGAGACCAGCAAATATTGATGACAATAATCTGCCAATATGCAGCCGTGAAGAGTTATTGTTAGAATATTCAAACAATAATGGATTGAAAACAGTATACGGCAGCTGGCATGATAAAAAACCATTAAGATGTATTATGGAAACAACTATGGATGTTTCTCAGTCAAACAATAAGATATTGATAGAAAAAGAGCTTTGCCCAAATGAATCATGCGAATTATTGGTAAAAATTCCTTTTGTTAATATTGAATCAGATCAGGAAATAGCTACTTTAAAACAATTGGATTTTGATACATGCTATTCAGATTTAGTAAAATTTTGGTATAAAGAGAATATTAAAGGTGCACAAATTAAAACTCCGGAGCCTAAATTGAATTCACTTTATGCATCACATCTTTCTTATGTGCACATTACAGATCATGTAATGCAGGATGATCATTATCTCATTAACACTTCGGTGGGAACTTCTACATATCCAAATTTCAGCAATGAATCATGTATGATCATTCAGGAATTAGACCAACGCGGACTTCATGATGAAGCAAGGCGGCGATTAAGTGTATGGCTTAAATATCAGGGCACAGTTGGTTTAGTGGGAAATTTCACTGATCATGATGGAGTATTCTATGGCGCAGGCGGGTTTGAATGCGGAGAAACATATAATCAACACCATGGCTGGATAATGTGGTGTTTATGCGAACACTATTTTATGACCAATGACAGCGCTTGGATGAACGAAATAGCAGATTCCATAATCAAAGGGGCAGAATGGGTTTTCAGGCAGAGAAGAAACACTCTTGGGCAGCTCCCTAACTCATACGGCATTGAAAAAGGATTTATCCCTGCAGGAAGCTTGGAAGATGTTGCAGATTTTTATTATTGGCTGTCAACCAATACCATGACATGGCGCGGGGTAGATAATGCTGCAAGGGCATTAGAATCTATTGGACACCCGGCAGCGCCTGAAATACGCAAGCAATCTGACGAGTATAAACAGAGCTTGATAGAAGGCTTCAATAAAGCCAGATCACTTAATCCACTTGTCAAACTAAAAGATGGCAGATGGATTCCTCACTTCCCCAGCAGGCTTTACAGAAGAGGCAGAGATATAGGATGGATAAGAGAGGTTCTGGAAGGCGCTGTATACCTGCTCATTTCCGGATTGTATGACGCTTCCAGTAAAGAAGCCGATTGGATACTTGATGATTATCTTGATAATAGATATATGGATTCACCTAACACTTACGTTATTTGGAATAAGAAATCAAACTGGTTTGACTGCAGTGGATTTTCACCACAGCCAAATTTGCTTGCCGGTTTGATTCCACATTTAGATAGAGATGAACCGGAAATATATATATGGATGTTTTTCAATGCCTGGGCAGCATGTTACAGAGAAGAAATTAACGCAATGATAGAACATCCAAGCCCCATTTTGGGATTTTCCAACGCTGCTCATCCAAAAACAAGTGATGAATCCAATGCGGTTATGTGGCTTAGATATATGTTTGTGTATGGAAATAATAATGGATTGTATATAGGCAGGGCATTGCCAAGAGAGTGGTTTAATGATGGAGAAAATATATATGCCAAAGGAGTATGCACAAAATACGGAAAAGTCTCCGTAAACTACCAATCATTTATAGAGCAAAATTTTGCAGCAGCATCTGTTGAATTAAATATCACAAATCAACCAAAAGAAGTATTGGTAAGATTCAGGCATCCGCATAAAAAGTCGTTAAAATCTGTTATAATAAATGGAATGAAAACAACAAAATTTGATGCAGCAAAAGGTGATATTGATATAACCGGGTTAAACGGCAATCTTGATATAAAAGTTGAATACAACAACTGATATTACGGAATCATTCATTGAGTCTTCAAAGGAGAAAATTGTATGGATAAGATAAAAAATCCGCCTGCAGTAATGCGTTCCGCTCCATTTTGGAGTTGGAATGATAAGCTTGACGAGAATGAGCTTAGAAGACAAATAAGAGAAATGGCAAATAAAGGCTGGGGTGGCTACTTCATGCATTCCCGTGTAGGGCTTGTTACAGGATATCTATCTGATGAATGGATGAGTTTGATAAGAGCATGCGCCGATGAAGCAGAGAAAACAAATACCTATGCATGGCTTTATGATGAAGACAAATGGCCATCCGGTTTTGCCGGCGGCGAAGTTCCCAGGAAAGATAAGGCTTTTAGGTCCAGAGCGCTTGTTTTGGTAAAATCAGGTTCTAAAGCTCTCAATGATACAGTGTTGGCAGAAATCACAATAGAGGATAGTGATTATCAAATATGCTGTCGTATAAGTGAGTTGAACAGCATACATTTTAATGGAACCTCATATGTTGATTTAATGAGTCCTGACGCCGTAAAGGAATTCATTAATTGCACCCATGAACGATATAAAAAGTCGTGTGGTGAGTATTTTGGCAAAAGCATTCCAGGTATTTTTACCGATGAACCATGTTATCTTGTGTATAATCAATACAATGTACCTGCTGCGCCATGGTCTGATTTCTTACCTGAATTCTTCGTAAAAATGAAAGGCTACAATATTCTTGATCATCTGCCAGAGATATTTTTTGATATAAACGATTACAGAAAAATCCGATTTGATTATTACGATGCTGCAACTGAGTTGTTTAAGCAAAGTTTTACAAAACAATACTATGATTGGTGCAACGACAATGACATGTTAATGACCGGTCATTTTATGGCAGAAGACGGACTTCGTTATCAAACTCAGTGGAGCGGCGATGTTATGACTCATTATGAGTATATGCATTGGCCAGGAATAGATAAACTAGGAAGAAATATCGACCAGGTTGTTACCGTAAAACAGGTAACATCGGCAGTTGACCAGCTTGGTAAAGAGAGAGCGTTTTGTGAAGTATACGGATGCATGGGTGGACAAGGAAGCTTTTTCCATAGAAAATGGATTGGTGATTGGCAGGCAGCGCTTGGCATAAGTTTTATAAATCACCATTTATCACTTTATTCAATGCGGGGAGAACGCAAAAGAGACTATCCTGCAAATTTATTCTATCAACAGCCATGGTGGGACGATGAACGCGAATTTGCTGATTATCAAGGCAGATTATGTGCATTAGCGGCTAATGGTGAACGCATAGTTGACATTCTGTTGATTCAGCCATTAACCAGTGTTTGGGCAGAATATTCTCCTAAGCACATTGACACAAATTTCCTGCCTGAACGTAAGTATGATGAGCCGTTTAACTATATATCTCACAGACTGCTGCAGGAAAAATTAGACTATCATTATGGCAATGAAAACCTTATGAGCAAATATGGTTCTGTTAATGGTAAAAGATTAAAAATCGGCAGTCATATTTATAAGTGTATCATAATGCCGCAATCCTGCAATATAAAATCTACCACACTATCATTGTTGGTTGATTATGGTAAATTGGGCGGCGAGATAATTGTTATTGGAAATTTGCCCTCAATGATAGATGGAGTGAAAAGCAAAGTAGAAATACCAGGCGCTAAAATTGTATCCACAGTCGATGAAGCAGTTGATATAGTATCGGCACACTATCCAAACAGAATACGAGTAATAGACACCATCACCAATGCAAATGCCCCATCGGCATTGGTGCATAGCAGACATACAGTTGACAGCTCATGGCATCTTATCGTTAACTCAAGCGATAAGCGTGAAATTCATGCGCGCATAGAAATACCGGAGTGTTTTGATGAGCCGACTGCTATCTTAGACTTATATACGGGTGATTTGTATAAAGTTCCTGACAATAAGTCAATTGAACTAACTATATATCCTGCAGGAAGCCTTGCGTTAGTCTGTGGGAATAATACTGAAGAGGCAGCAGACACCCTCCCATCATGTATGAAGAGCGGTATTGTATTCAATGGACTTAGCAAACAATCGCCGGTTACAGTAATTGAAGATCTTAAATGCAGTATCTTGGATGTTAACACTTTATTGCTAAATGATTTTATACTGGAAATGGATGGCGCTAAGGTATACGAAGGACCTATATGCGGATCATGGCATAAATATTTCTATCCGGCTAAAGAAGGAACACCTTTCAGGGCAACTTACACATTCGATTCAGAAGTATCTATAAATGATTGCTTTGCTGTGATAGAAGCCGCTGAAAATCTTGACAACATCTACTTTAATGGAACACAAGTAGAACCAATGAAAGAAAAAGGTGAGCTTGGTGCATTTGATCCCGAAAAAAGCTGGCTTGACATCAATTTTACAAAGGTACCGCTGCCGAAAATAAAACCGGGTATAAATACATTAACAATTGAAGGCAAGAAATCAAACAACATTACCGGACCGGGATCACATTTAGGTATAGAAAACTGGCAGGAACACTATCCTACAGAAGCTGAAGAAATATATATATGCGGAAATTTTTGCGTAAAACAGCTCTCAGACAGCCAGTTTATGCTGAGTGAATTTACCAATACTGCCGGATATAATATAACATCCGAAGGTTTTCCATTTTATTGCGGCAAAATTAAATTTTCCGCTTCATTTCGGTTGGCAGGAAAGCCGGATAAAAAAGTTCATATAAGATTGAACGGTGCATCAATGGCATCAGCGCAAATCATGATTAACGGCAAACCGTGCGGCAGTATATATACCGATCCGATGATGCTTGAAGTTACAAATGCAGTAAAGTCCGGCGAGAATAATATTGAAGTTATAATGTCTACAACTCTTGTTAATGCATTCGGACCTAACAGAATGGCAGGCATAAAAGATCAAACAGGAATAGGTCCGGGGTCATTCATAAATATGAATGGATTTAAAGAAGGCTATGAGCTGTTTGATTTTGGGCTTGAAAGTATTGGATTGTATGTAGAATGATAAATTAAATGGCTGCTGCGGCAGATACAGTATACTGTATCTGCCGTATTTTTTATCTGCTAAATGCAAATTCTGCAACTACTGCACAATGGTCGCTTCCACCGGTTTTAACTCTTCTCCAACTAACTGGTATTATATCATGGCTTGAGAAAATATGATCTAAGCGCATAATCGGTATCAGTTCTGGATATGTATACCCGGTGCCTTGTGCAGTAATAGCCGCATCTTGGAAATTTTTTGCAAGGGTCGAATAGGCAGAACCACGTGGAGGTATGTTGAAGTCTCCGCCAAAAACAGTATTAGCGCCGGGCAGACATTCTACCAGTTTCTCAGCTTGCAACACTCGAGATTTGCCATTTGAATCTGATTCACCTGGAATTTTGGTAGCAAAATGCACACATGCTGCCGTAACTTTCTTTTTGTTTACAATTGCATCAACTATCAGGAACTGACGGTCAACACCTTGTATAGGCTGATACACACGCCAATCTGTAATTCGGTGTTTGGTTAGTAAAGCCACATCAGCAATTCTAACTCCCTGCCAACCAGTTTCCATTATATTTTTATAACCAATAAGTGTGCTTGGAATATCCATTCTTTCTTCCAATGGTACGGCTTCTTGAAGGAGTAAGAAATCAGGAGAAATATTATTTATCATTCCAATTATTTTATCAGTATCACCTTTTGATCTTTTTACATTAAGAGTCATTACATTAAAATCAGGCTTTATAGGTTGAGAAGACCCAAAACCATATCCCATAAAGTAGTAGACAAACACAAAAGCTAATGCAGCATTTATGATAAGATGCAGCCATTGTTTTTGTGATAAAGCTACAAAAAATGCTACAACCATCGGAATAATAAATAGATGCTGCGGACTATACGTTAACAATGTTGTAAACGATGTGCTTTCATTAATAACAAACTCAGATAGTGCAAGAAACAATAGCCATATTACAGAAACAATTGTGTAAAAAAGAGCAGATCTTATCATAATATTCACCATTTTAAATAGTATTTTTTATTACTTTATCTATATGCTAATTCCGCTGAAGTATCAAGATAATGCTTAATAGCTTTCGGCGGGGTGTTCCATGGAATGTGATTCCCAATACACATAAAATATCCTCCCGTTATTTGTGCAGTTTCTATCATTCGCTTCACCATAGCATCAATTTCATCAGGATCGTTTCGCATAAGAATGCGTACATCACCTTCACCTGCAAGCATTATATCTTTATGTTTTCGTGCAATCGCTTTAAAGTCAGTATAAGGTTCTGTAACAATTCCATCTGCTCCGCAAGATATAACATCATCAGCGTATTTATCCATATTTCCATCGGATGTAAAGAAAACCCTCTTGCCAGATGCTTTTACAATGCTCCAAAATTCTTCGTACCTTGGAAAAATGTATTTGTGCATCCACGAAGGTGAACATACCGGACCTCTGGTATTCACGATATCATCATGACAGTGTATGAAATTGACCGGGAGCTTGGCAAATGCTGTAAATACCCTGCGATTAATCTCAGCAAACTCATCCATAACTCTCTCAAAGCGATCATCGAGACATGTTTCCAAAAACAATTCCCAGCCAAATACCAGCAATGGCCACATAAACATGGTGTTATAAAATCCTACACCCGCTGTAGAACCTTCCGGTGCTTTATCACCCCACTCAGCAGGAAACCATTGTCTATATGATTGATATATCTTATCAACGGTTGAATAATCTCTTGATTCCACTACAGGCACATTTGTAAAATCGGGATTGGCAATTGGTGAGTAGGAAAAAACATCTTCAGCTGTTTTCACTGTACTACCCCAGTCCCACTCCCATGATATGCCGTCACCCCATCTCACATGGTGCATATTTTTATCATCAACAGTGGACGTTTCGTCATGATCATCGAGTGTTGGGCGCGGTTTGGGATCATCGGTTGGCGGAATAGGAAGTCCAAGCTGTGGGTATAGTTCTGCCAGTTTTTCGCGGCAAAGCTTGGGGTGATCATAATAGTCTATCCCCGTGAGATATGTTTCAGCATCTGGACATGACCAATGCTCCATATGAGGTATGCGTTTTGGCGCTAATCCCATGAATGCTTTATAGGTATCGGAATATTGCATAATTTATCCTTAAATATATTTTTGTTGTAGATTACTATTCCATCAATTGCATGAAATATCCTTCATCTCAGATATTTTCATGTTTTTGTAATTGACTTTCAAACGTTGAATAACCTAACATGATAAAGGTTCAAGTTAGGTAGGGAGCATAAAATGAGCATAAGTTATAACATAAATTTATCTGTATGCATTATATTGTTATTGGTTGTAAGTGCAGGTATGCTGTATTCGGAAACTGGTAAATATCCAAGTATTAGAATGCAGATTTTGAATGAAAATATACAGAATCCTAAAGATTATACGATAAAAAATGAAGTAGTGATTTTTGATTTATGGAACTATTTTAACAAGGCTGGAATCACCGATACGATGCAGCGTGTTGATATAGTTTACATGCTTACAGCGCTTCAAGGAATAGTTAACAGAGAAAAGCCTCAATTATTCATTATTGCTTCTCTTGGGCTGTTTGATATTGAAAAAAGATTTGCATACGATAAAGATTATCAGAATAAACCAGTTACAGATATTGATCAATTTTGGCTGACTGAAATGAAGAACAAAGGATACATTACAAAAATCAAAGAAATAGACAATCTTATAGATTTAATTAATTATTTCAAGGAGTATATATCTGGAATAACGATATGGGAAATGAAAGCACCAGCAACAGTAAATGCAGCTAAGATGTCTGCCGGCTGCCTGAATCTCCTGCCTGTCAGCCGTGACTTAGGAAATACATATCTTCGCAAGGTTATGCGTGAATATTTTCCAGATCTGCAAGTTAAGTTGAATCTAAGCGGATTGTTTGATGGAAAAAGCTCAATACGTCTCCCTGATGGAAGATATCTTGAAAGTGTTGGAAGTGCAAAGAATGATGTATATCGTTACTGCATTGAGGCATATCTAAAATCCGGCATGCTTGATCCCAACTATATTTGGTATAACTGCGATGCTGTTATGTGGGGAAAGCTGAGAAATATATATGCAGGCAGCATATATGGATATTTGGGTGATAGGAATGAACTGCAGCAAAACGGTATGTATAATGCTGATTATTGGATAGCAAAGAAAGCTTTTATTGTTGATTTACTTCCATGGGGTGATACAGCACCCATTGATGACCCAAATCAGAAGGTTGGGACTGACAGAGCTACATGGGACGAATTGCTGTTCACAGCTTACAAATTACGCAATGGTGAATTCGGCTTGTGCGGCGGATTTCCTGCATGGTGGATAAAGTATACGGATGTAGTAGGTGATAAACATGAAACAGTGCCTACCGAATGGGAATTTATAAGAATGATAACATCATACAATATGGCAAATGAGGGTGATGCTGCTTTTGGCATATCAAACGCATCTTTTTATATGCATCTTCCACAAATGACTAAAGATGAAGTTAACATACCAGATCCACCAAAAGTAGATTATAAGAACGACACAACATATGTTGCATTTTGTATGTTGGATTACGACGGTTCTGCCTGGGTTAACCAGATGGTTCCAACAATTTATAATGATGTGAATCGTGGTAAACTGCCGCTGAATTGGTGCATAAATCCTATTATTCATAAACGAATTCCGCATGCTATGCGATACCTATATGAAAATCGTACAGAAAATGACTTCTTTGGATTTGCTGATGATGGAGCCGGATATATAAATCCTAATGGGCTGTATAACAGAACAGGAAATGTAAAGAAAGACGGAATAGCTGATTATGAGAAATTTGCAAAAACAGTGCACAAACGCTATGGAGTAGATCACACAGCATTCTATATTGCATACGAATTTGATTCACCATGGATAGATATGGCAGCACGAATAGACAAAGGGTTTGGATATAACATAAGAATTAACGAACAATTGGTAAATGGAACACCTGTCAGCTATGTACCTACATTTCATGTTGTTCAAAAGAGAGAATTTGAAGCAGAACTGCAACAAATATTTGTTGAATCATTAAACAAACAAAACTCCAGCCCAAAATTCAAAGCATACAGGTGTATATTAATGACGCCAAGCATAATATCGGAGGTAGTAGATAAACTGCGTGGTGAATATCCCTCAGCTAATGTAGAAATAGTTGATCTCAGGAATTATTATAAACTGCTGCATCAAAAGCTGAGTTCGCCACTTGAAAGTAAATATAGAAATACTGCAGAGCTAAGCATAGAGCCATACAATGAAAATGGTTTGACAGCCGTACCCTCTTCTGGCGGACATTTTGAGATTAAAACAATTGATGACAAGCATTTTTGGGCATTAAAAAATGAAATTCATGGATTATATTTATGCATAGATATTGATGATGCATTTGCGCAGGAAAATGCAGGAAAGCCTATTAGAGTAGAAATAGAATATTTAGATTCAGGGTCAGGAACTATAGGATTGCAATACGATTCTTTGGATAAAACTTTGCCGCTGCAAGGCACATATAAAGAATCTAAAGAAAAGATTGAGATAACGAACAGCATGGAATGGAAAACTGCAGCATTTACATTGCCTGATCCTAAAATATCCAATCGCGAAAATGATGGCACTGATTTTCGCTTATATAAATCACAGAATGATAATATGGAAATCGGCAGGATAAAACTAAGTATGGTGAAATAGAATTCCAGCTGTAAGTTTCAATCAGCAAGAGGCAGCATATATTATCATACTATTCATATATATGCACGGGTAAATGTATTGATTGCTCCTTATCGTAAAGAATATTGCTCTAATTCATCGGAAGCAAGTAAATTTTCTTGTCCTTTACGTCATGCTAATCATCTCAGCATCTGCATCTCATAATGTTTCACTTTGTATAAAAATACAGAAATAATTGAAATTTGTGTCATTTGTTGAATCATTTACCCAAACATAACGTATAATAATTAGCAGAAAAAATATTTAAGGATAAAGGAATGCTGAATATAACAATTTCTGAACAAGATATAATTGACATAAACTCAGGAATAAGTTTGTTTCACAAAGATATACATACAATTAATGACACTTTTGGATTAAACAGTATTTGCCAAGCCGAAATGATGGTTAAATATGAAAAAGTTAAGCAAATGATCAGTAAAAAGGCAAAAGGAACCAGGAAAGCCGTTCTAGAATTTGCAGCTCTGCCATCTTCTGTTTTCCGTCCCACAGCAATGCCGGCGGGAAACAACATGGATAACACCATACATATTGATGCATGCACATATTATGCATATCTATCAGAGGCTTATTATAAGATTTCACTTTTAATGGATTTCGCTAAATATCAACTGCCTGATGCAAGCATGAATAATATTGACGACACTCTGGATTATATAGAAAACAGAATTGTTGATATAATGAACCGCAAGCCGCGAATGAGAAAAGATCTGCCTAATGCGATTCTAAATGTCATCGAAAAATTTCGTATAAATTCAAAGCTGTGTATAGCAAGTACGATAACATATGTTCCGAATACACCATATACAAACATTATGGATGCATTTAGATATGAACTATTATTCGCTGGGGCGCTGTATTATATGAGCTGGATGAAATCTGGTGATATATTTGTTAGAACAAGCGGTGAAGGATCGTTTCTTGCATCAATTCCGGAAATGACTGCAATTTGCGAACAAATTTTCAACAGACACAAACAGGCGGTAATAGAAACTATCGCAGATGCATGCTGACAACGCAACAAAGAATACAAAGGAGCCTATACAGATAGGCTCCCAATTCTATAATTGAATATGCTATTGCCGAATTAGGTCTCTACCCTGCCCTATTTAAGCTCCGTAACAAAAGCCTCTGCCATCTTACCAATCCCCAAAAAAACATATATTGTCTCTTAACAATTTTTAGATTTGCTTAACAGCCATATTCCATATTTCATAAACATCCGCCTTTAATTATGATTAGTACACAAATAGATTACAAAATTCTATGTTTCTGATAAAATAAACACATGATTATTGCTGGGAGGCAGTTATGACACGAATTTCGTTCTTATGCTTATTAATAATGGTCGCTACTGCAGGAATGGCTTCTTCCGATAAAAAAACAGCCCGCGATTTATATTCCGATACATGGACAGCAACCGATGCACTTGGCAGAACTATGCCGGACATAGATGCTGTGGGTGAAGTAAAGAAAGACCAGCGGCGTATAGTAGGAATATTCTATGTAACATGGCACAGAGATGAATATTATAATTTGAAACAACCTTATTCCGCCGATGTATCAAAGATTCTATCCGAAGACCCTAATGCCAGATTAGATGCCAATCATCGCTTGTGGCGAGAAGGCTCGTATCATTGGGGAGAACCGGAAATGGGATACTTCCTTAGCAAAGACGAATATGTAATTCGAAAAGACATGTCCATGCTGGCAGATGCAGGGGTTGATGTGCTTGTTATGGATGTTACTAACGCAGTACGATATTGGGATGAATGGGAAGCACTATTCCCTGTAATGGAAAAAATGAAAGCAGAAGGCAACAAAGTTCCAAAATTTTGCTTTTGGGCATTTAACGGTCCTGTAATAACTGTTGTTCAAGAATTATATGAAAAAATATATAAAGCGAATAAATATAAAGATCTCTGGTTTATGTGGGATGGCAAACCTCTGCTGCTGTATAATGCCACACCCGAAGTTGATGCAAATGGTGTAGGAGTAAAAAATCCAAATCCTAATTATGACAAATCAGCGGCTGCAGATAAAAACAACCCTCATTATGGAGATCCGGATTATACAAACGAGTTCTACACAGATTATACAAAGGAAGTAAAAAAATTCTTCACGCTTAGAAATATGTGGTGGGGATATTATAAATGGGCGGGAGAACGATTCATAGGTACGGAAGATAATTGGAGTTTTGGCTACGATTTGGGAGATAAGCGAGTAAATACCATGAAACCTGATGAACTGGTTTCAAAACACAAAGGCAAATTAGAAGAAGCAGCTGTAACACCAGCTCAGCATTCTTCAACAATGATTGGCAAATCGTGGACGCGTGAAACACAAGAACCAAAGTTGAATGAATACGATCTTCCCGCAGCAGCCTATGTACCGTGGTTAAGGAAAATTGTTGAAAATCCGGAAGGCTATGGCATCTATTTCCAGCAAAGATGGGATGAAGCTCTGCAGAGTAATCCACAGTTTTTATATATAAATGATTGGAATGAGTGGATAGCCGGAAAGTATCACCCAGAAGCAGGGAAAAAGATAGAATTTATGGGTGAACAGCGAGATTATTTCTTTGTAGATCAATACAACTCTGAGTTTAACAGAACCATTCAGCCAATGAAAAATGGTTATACCGATAACTATTATATGCAGATGGCACAAAATATCCGCCGCTACAAGGGTGTAAGACCTATACCTGAGAATACAGGATTCGCAAAAATCAAAGTGGATGGCAATTTCAAAGATTGGAATAGTGTGAAAGTTGAATACAGAGATACAGTTGGAGATGTATTTCATAGAGACTACAATGGATACGGCGGTCTACACTATACAGACAATTTGGGAAGAAATGATATCGTTACCTGTAAAGCAGCTGTAGATGCAGAAATGATATATTTCTACGCAGCAACCAATGACAATCTTACGCCTCATACCGATAAAAACTGGATGTATTTGCTAATAGACGCAGATATGAATTACAATACTGGATGGTATGGATATGATTTTCTGGTAAATAAAGATATTACTGATAACAAAATTACATCTATTCATAAATATATTGGAAATAATAAGAACGGATCATGGGTGAAAACTGCTGATATATCATACAGCTACAAAGGCAAGGAGCTTGAGTTATCAATCCCAAGGCATATATTAGGATTAAAAGGCAACGTATTCAAATTTGATTTTCATTGGTGTGATAATCCATCCGAGTTGATAGATCCTATATCACTTTGCACAGCAGGTGACAGCGCTCCAAACAGAAGATTCAACTACAGGTTTATATGGAATAGATACGTAGACAAATGATATTCAAAAGGCAGAATTATAGTATTATGCAAAACAGATTTGCAGAAATCCTTAATATTCAATAGAATATAACTAACGATTTATTTATCATAGTAGTTTTATCACAAAAACCCTAATGGAATGAGGTATAGAATGTTGGATATCGCAAAAAGAGTTGGAGCTCACTTTGAATGGATGTCACAAGATGAACTAAGGAGTTTACAGCTTGATGAATTAAAAACCAGTGTAACGCAGGCGAATAAATCACCTTATTACAAGGAAAAATTCAAAGAAGTTGGTGTATCTCCCGATGACATTAAATCACTTGATGATGTAACAAAACTTCCACTAACTTCTAAAGAAGATTTAAGACTAAGTTACCCTAAAGGCATGCTTACAGTAGAAAATGAAAAAGTTATAAGAATGCATACCTCAAGCGGAACCACCGGCAAACCTACTGCTATTTTCTATACCAAAGAAGATGTTGATTGCTGGGCAGAATTAATGGGCAGATGTTTGCATATGGCAGGCGCCGGTCCACATGAGATTTTCCAAAACATGACTGGTTATGGTCTTTTTACAGGTGGATTAGGGCTTCATTATGGTGCAGAACGAATTGGAATGTGGTGCATTCCTGCTGGCGCAGGAAATACTGCGCGTCAGCTTATGCTGATTAGAGATTTTCATGTAACTGTTATACATGCAACACCAAGCTACGCAATGCATGTGGCAGAACGAATGATAAATGACGGCGAGGATCCAAAAGCTCTTGGAATAAAAATCGCTGTATTAGGTGCAGAACCGCATACAGAAGAGATGAGATTGAAACTGCAAGATTTATATGGATTCAAGGTATTCAACAGCTATGGATTAAGCGAAATGAACGGTCCCGGAGTAGCATTTGAGTGTGAATACCAAAATGGAATGCATGTATGGGAAGATGCATATCTGGTAGAAATTATAGATCCAAAAACCTTAAAACCTGTTCCAGCAGGAGAAATAGGCGAATTGGTATTGACCAACCTTAGACGCACTGCCATGCCGATCATCCGCTATCGCACCCGCGACCTCACACGCATTATAGAAGGTGATTGTCCCTGCGGAAGAAAACATGCCCGATTAGCAAGAATGGTTGGACGTTCTGATGACATGTTGATAATTCGCGGCGTGAATGTATTCCCCAGCCAGATTGAAGAGATATTGATGCGTGAAAATCGATTAGGTGGAAATTACCTGATAGAGCTAACAAGGAAAGAATCGTTGGATCAGATGAAGGTCAAAGTAGAGCTGTCACAGAAAGAATTTGATGGCAGTATTGAGATGATTCGCAATTTGCGAACCGACCTTCAGAGGCGAATAAGAGAACAGGTTGGATTTAATGTAGATATTGATGTTGTTGAACCAGGCAGCCTGCCCGCAAGTGAAGGTAAGGCAAAACGTGTTATAGATAACAGAGAGCAGGTGCAAAATGTATAACGAAGTAAGAGTGTTTATGGAAAACAAACCCGGTAAATTATCTTATACAACCCGATTTTTAGGTGAAGCCGGAATTGATATACTTGCATTACAGCTTGACGATGAAGGTCAATTTGGCGTTCTCAAAATTTTAACTGCCGAACCTCAGCGTGCAAGGGACATTCTGTCAGATGCAGGTATTGCTGTTGCATTAAACAAAGTTGCTTGCATAGAGATTCCTGATAAGCCCGGAAGCCTTGTAAAACTCTCCAACGCAATAGAAGAAGCCGGACTGAATGTAACTGATGCATATGGATGCATCATTGATCGCGGAAAAAGGGCATTATTCGTTGTTAAGGGTGATGATTTAGAGGCAATTGAAGCAGCAGTTATGAAACATGGGTTTAAGCCGCTTGATAATCTTGATTAGCGTATAGTCTGCAGATTAAGTAAATCTAATACTTCTGTCTAATTTTAGTCATTGCCGTGCCTTTTGGCAGGTGCATATAGAATTGCTTTGCCTCA
Source organism: Armatimonadota bacterium (assembly GCA_033808695.1). Taxonomy (GTDB): domain Bacteria; phylum Armatimonadota; class UBA5829; order DTJY01; family DTJY01; genus JAPXND01. Next base: position 1,912 of record JAPXND010000030.1, on the reverse strand, counting down.
GGCGGATGCTTTTCTAGTGCATATCTCAGCATGGTGCGCGGCATGACATTTGCAAATTCATCAAGGAAACCATTTAATACCTTGATACCGCATGACTTCCCTACTTCACGAAGCATCCATCCACATGCCTTGTGAATCAGATGATGATTGTCATTGATTAACATTCTGCAAATTTCAAACGTTAAATCAGGATTGCATTTTTTAATAAAAGTCCATGTACACATTATTGCAATCCTCCGCTCCCATATGGAATCTGATTTGGCGAAGTTATACAGAATGTCAAAATTTCTGCTGGAATATACTGCGTTGCCTATTATTTCATTTGCCGAAATATCAACTAAATCCCAATTGTTTATATATTTTATATTTGAGAGATATGTGCAATATATTTCATCTATTCTGTTGGCATCCCCAGATTTTACAGCACGAATCCTCATTTTCACCATAAGTATGCATGCGGCAAGCCTAACCTCATGCCAAGCAGATCTTATTAATTCCTCAACATCATTAATTTCGGCAGTCTTTACATATTGATCTACTATCTTTCTAACCTGAGGCACACGCACTCCTAGGAACTTGTCCCCTTCACTGTAACCACCCTTATCGGCCTTGAAAAACCTTGAGAGTATTGCTGCCTGTTTATCATCACGCGCCTCAAATATTTGTTGTTCAATTATATTCATAAGATTATTGTTTCTCCTATTTGCAATAATTTTACTCTTATATTTGGTTTATTCGCAACTGCTCCTTTGAATCTATTGATATCAACATTAGAAAAATGCATTGGTATAAATATCTTTGGTTCAATGGAGTTTATGGCACGTATTGCATCACACACTCCCATAGTGAATGTTCCACCTACAGGCAGGAATACAATATCAATTTTACCTAAATCATGCATCTCAGGTATAAAATCAGTGTCTCCTGCATGATATATATTTCTATCCAATGCTTTAACTATATAACCCACTCCTTCACCCTTATGATGGACTTTATGCGTATCTAAAGTATTGTAAGCAAATACAGTGTTTATAGATATTCCATTGACATTATATGTTTAACTAGGAGAAACAATCTTAAATGGACATTTAATAAGATCGCTGCATTTTACAGGGGCAAAAATCATGGTATCTTGCTATGACAAACGATCTATAGTAGCAGTTTTTACATGATCCTGATGGTGATGTGTAACAAGAATAATATCTGCTAAAGGCAAATCAGGTTCCGGTAGACCATCTATAGGTTGCGGATAATGACTAAAAATTACTTTGCTTGGATACTAAGTAAAATTTTTCTGTATCCAAGCAGAATCAATGTATATAGTTTTGTCATAAACTTTAACCAGAAGCCATGATGGCGGGAACCATCGTATATTTATTGCTGAATTATTAATGCCATTATCATAATTTCAAATATCATTCCGCTGAGTAAACACCATCAACATAATATAGAATGTAAACTATTCCGGCATCGTTACAAATTGCTTGGTTAATAATATCATCAATATTCATACGCTTTGATTTTGAAATTTATTTTATATAATTCCAACTTATAACCTTTTGAAATGTAGTAGACTTCCGCTTTGCCTGCAAAATAATTCACTTACAGAATGATTGCTTAATTGTATTAATTCGCTATTATAAATATTATACTTGTATAATTTCCCTTTTTCAGCTTCAGTATTGAATATATCACAGGCTGTGAAATAAATATTTCCATCAAATAATTTACTGTCAATAATTCCCTTATTAGCCAATATTTGATGATAAGGTTGATGGTGCATTTCAATTCCACATTGGTTCGATTAAAAGTCAATCAAAACTGAAATTTATTAGGGTATCGGCAACGTTTCAATTCCACATTGGTTCGATTAAAAGACTCAACATACAACCACACCCGAGCAAAAGCTCGA
>JAPXND010000029.1:0-21350 GCA_033808695.1 Armatimonadota bacterium | reverse complement strand
TCCTCCTTGATTGGTTTTGTTGGCGAACTTCACCTTTCATTTTGGTTAACCTTTTCCCGCTCTTTTCCCTCCTTCATTGTGTAACCTATCTTTGTTTAATGTACAATAGCCAATTGGTAAGAGTATGTTGTAAAAAAATGTTAACCATAGGAGATGTATGTAAATGGGATTTATGGAATCATTGGATGGTATGCTTCGGGATATATCCGGTTCTGAAGCATGTGCAAATTCGCAGATGCAGCGCATAAAAACAGAGATAGATTTTGCACAGAAATTTTCCGAACTCTTTCCGGATAAAAAGGCTGAATGGCAGAAGACCATTTTAAAAACTGCAGAATTTCTTAAAAAGAAGTTGGCAGGCTGCGGATCAATTGATATATGTGAGGTTATAGCAGAAGCTGAAAAAATGCTGGCGCCTATTGGTAAAGAGGCAAAGAAATATACTGTTCACTGCTGTGGACATGCACATATCGATATGAACTGGATGTGGCCCTGGCAGGAAACTATTAGTGTAACACACGATACATTTGCAACTGTAGACAGGCTTATGGATGAATTTCCTGATTTTCAATTCTCACAAAGTCAGGCGTCCACATATTTTGGTATGGAAGAATACTGCCCCGAAATATTTGAAATGATAAAGAAAAGAATAGCGGAGGGCAGATGGGAAGTAACTGCAAGCCAGTGGGTAGAAGGCGATAAAAACATTGCATCAGGAGAAATCCTCTGCCGTCATATACTTTATACCAAGAGATACTTTCAAGAGAAATTCGGCTTGCCATACGATACAGTAAAGATTGACTGGGAAGCTGATACGTTTGGACACTGCTATACACTTCCATCTATCCTCAACAGAGGAGGAGTAAAAAGATACTACTTCCACAGAACAGGTCCGCATAAATGGCTTTTCTGGTGGAAATCTCCGGATGGATCAAAAGTTCTTGCATTTAGAGATAAGCTTGGCTATAACGGACAGATTGAGGCTAGTGTATTAGGTACATGGCTGGTGGATTATGTCAAAGAAACAGGACTTAAAAACTGGATGTTCTTGTACGGCGTAGGCGACCATGGCGGCGGTCCTACAAGACGGGATTTAATGAATGCTATTGAAATTGATAAATGGCCAATTTTCCCTAATGTAAAACTATCAACAACAGATAATTACTTCTCAGCTGTTGAAGGTGAGAACACAGACAACCTGTTTGTTGTAGATGATGAGCTCAACTATGTTTTTGAAGGCTGCTATACATCACAATCAAACATCAAACTGGCAAATAGAGTAAGTGAAAACATCATACCGGAAGTAGAAGCTATATCACTTGTTGCGGGTGCAGCAACCGGTTTCCCATATCCATCTGACGATATCAAAAAGTCATGGAGAATGGCTATGTTCAATCAATTCCATGATATTCTTCCTGGTTCTGGTGTTCATGAAACCTATCTGTATGCACAGGGACTTTTCCAGGAGATTTTGGCATCCACAGGTGCGATTCGTACAAGAGCTTTAAGAAGACTTGCAGGCAGCATAAACACAAGCGCAGCATCAGGAGTACCTGCTCCTAAAGGCTCGCTTGGTGAAACAATAGGTGATGGACTTGGAGCCGGTGCAGGCGATCCTGGAATTGCAGGCGGCGTATCTGCACGAAATGCCGGTGCAGTTGCTGCAGAGCCGGTTGTTATATTCAATCAGCTTGGGTTCCCAAGATCTAAGGTTGTTTGTGCAAAAGTATGGAATAAGGAATTCCCAGGAAATCTGGTTTCAGTTCGCAACGACAAAGGTGAACTGACAAGCGGACAGGTAATGGAAACAGGTCATTACTGGGGACACAGATTTACAACAGTTGCATTCCCTGCAAAAGATGTTCCGGCAGTAGGATATTCAACCTATACAATTGATAGAGCAGTAACCCCTGTTCCCGCAGAAGGTGTAAAGATTGTCAGCCCGGGTGTAATGGAAAATGAATATCTGAGAGTTGAAGTAGACGGCCCATCAGGCGCAATCAAGCATCTTATAGATAAGGCTACAGGCTATGACTATGTTCCTGCCGGCAAACTGATGGGTGTTTTGGAATACTGCATTGAAATCCCTCACGGTATGACTTCATGGGATATCGGTCAGATTAAGAGTGTAGATGTTCTTGATTATGATGGCTGGTGGATTGACAAACCTCAGGTATACAGCCTGCATCAAGACGGTGGTATCGGTTTTGGCCCTTGGGGTCACGGAACCATTGCAAATAAGGGGCCGCATAGAGCATCAATGAGATTTGGAAGAAAACTCGAAGATTCTATCATATGGTCTGAAATTGGTTTAGATGCCGGTAGTAAGATGGTAGATTTCAGGGTATTTGTAGAATGGAGAGAAATAGGAACGCATACAAGAGGTATTCCTATGCTGAGAATAGCATTCCCAACAAATATCACAGATACTGAGGGTACTTATTCAATTCCATTTGGAAGCATTAAGCGGCCTTCAAATGGACAGGAAGTTCCTTCATTGAAGTGGGCGGATCTATCTGGAAAGAAAGTTGATGGAAGCGGAACATGCGGAATCACAGTATTGAATTCCAATAAATATGGACACAATGCTGATGGAGATACAATGAGAGTAACATTGATTCGTTCCAGCTACGATCCCGATACACTTCCAGAGCTTGGCAAGCATGATATACACTTTGCTGTTATCCCTCATGAAGGCGGCTGCAATGTGACTGAAGCCCATAAAGAAGGAGATGCATTTAACCTTGCAATGAATGTAGTAAGTACCGATGTTCATGAAGGACCACTTGCATCAACTGACAGTTATGCAGAATCTCTTACCGATAACGTAATCATATCTTCTATCAAGAAAGCTGAAGATTCCGATGGATTAGTTATTCGTGTATTTGAAACTGAGGGCAAAAAGACAACCGCTAAAATCAAGCTGGGAAGGCTTATCAAATCTGATGCAGCTGCAACAGAGGTAGATCTTGTAGAACAGCCTATTGATGGATCTACAGCATCAGTAAAAGGCGATACACTAACAGTTAAATTGCCTGCTCATGGTATAACTACTGTTAAGATAGGATAATAAAACAAAAAATTAGCAGATATCTGGAGGATAGATAATATCTATCCTCCTTTTTTCATTTTGTGCTTTCAGTAATAGCAGTAACAATTGAATCTTGTATAGATTTTGCCTTATCATTACTGCATTTATTGTTGTTCATAATGATTGAAAACACAATGTCTTCACCATCTGCGTTTTGTGTATATCCGGATAATGAGCTGACTCCGCTGAGAGTGCCGGTTTTTGCTTTTGTTATTCCCTCTGCCGATGTTCCCTTTAATCTGGATTTCATTGTGCCGTCTATGCCGGCAATCGGCAGGGAATTAATATAGGCAGCAGAATCTTTATGAGAATGCATGAATTCCAACAAAGCTATTATATTGGCTATGGTTACACCATTCAGCTTAGATAATCCGGATCCATCTACCTGATTTATGCCTTTTATATCCATCATTGCAGCAGCAAAAAAATCTTTAAATGCCTCAATCCCGACTTTTGATGAACCTTCATTTTTGAGCTTAGCCCCAGTCATCTTCAGAAGGCATTCTGCTATGAGATTGCTGCTTGGCTTATTCATAGCCCTAATCAAATCAGATATACTAGGTGATTCATGGTTGATTATTTCAACCGCGTTATTTGGCGCTATCCCTCTTTGCACTTTTCCTGCAGCGGAAATACCCGCCTTGTTCAATAGCTCTTTTAATATCGTTCCAGTGAACAATCCCGGGTAATTAACAGTAATCGATTCCTCTGCACTAGATGGTATATATCCTATTGGTATTTGACCGGTAATTATTATAGTATTCTGTCTATGAATACGCATAATGCTTATCTTCTTTGCTGTTCCTTTTTTGCTTGTTGCACAGTTGTTTATTATCGTAAAATATGAGGTTGCGGGTTTCAGATTGATTATTGCTTTTCTATTCTCTTTGGTATTTGGATGCACCCATACATCAATACAATTGCTGTTTAGATTAATTGCACTAACCTGCGCTGCATAGCTGTAGGATTCATAATCTTTCAGCCAACCGCGTCCATAGCGTATATTGTCAAACATCGAATCATCACAAACAATTCTACCGCTTATTGCCCTTACACCTTTTAGATAGAGGGCTTCTGCCATCTTGTTCAAATCGCTGTACGTAAAAACCGGATCACCTCCGCCTTTTATATAGATGTCTCCATTTATTACGCCGTCTTCTGTTATATCGTTTTCTGCATATAATGCAGTTTTCACTGTGTAATCTGGACCTAAAAGCCCTAATGCAGCAGCAGAAGTTAGCAGTTTCAAGTTAGATGCAGGAATGAGTAGTTGGGATGTATTCTTTTCATACAAAACTCTTCCGTCCGCAAGCGATTTTACCATTATTCCCGTGGTGTTATTGTCTAAAGCCGGATCTGACAGTAATGCATCAATTTTAGCTGATAGATCTATATCTGCGCCAATGGCAATAACGGGCGCTATCAGCAGTAGTACCACCATCATTATGAAGGTGTGTTTTATACGGTGTTTTAGTTGAATGTTCATATACTAATCCTTTCTGAAGAGTATTCATATTATACATAAATTTGTTTCCTGTGTGCATCTATTATACTAAAACTAATTCTATTATTTGCAAGTTTTATGATAATATATTACTGGCAATTATAAAGTATACAGGTGATAGAATGATTTTAAATGATGAGCAGAAAGCTGCCGTTGAATATGTTGATGGTTCACAGATTATTATTGCAGGTCCAGGATCTGGTAAAACAAGAGCGCTTATTTCCAAGATTGAATATCTGGTTAACCAACAGAAAATTAATCCCCGCCGCATTCTTACAATTACATTCAGCAACAAGGCTTCAGAGGAAATGATTGATCGATTGGCAGAGAGTTTCATCTATAACTTTCATGATTTCCATGTTTCAACATTTCATTCATATTGCTGGGAGCTTGTACGGGAATTTTCAGATGCTCTTAATTTTAAACCCGATGTAAAAATCCTGAATGACTCAGAAGCTTGGATTCTAGTCCGGCGCAATATAGAAAAATTGAACTTAAATCACTATATGCCTTTTACTGACCCATTTAAATATATACATGATCTCATAAAACATACAAGCAGAGCTAAGGATGAATATGTAACTGTAGAAGATTATCACCAATTTGCAATGGAAAAACGCAGGCAGTTTGATATTGAAGCTGCTGATATGACAGAAGATCAATACTCAGCAGAACTCATAAATATAGAAAAAATAGAAGAAGCCGGCAGATTTTATGAATATTATCAGCAATTGTTAGCGGAATCCAATAGTATCGATTATGGAGACCAGATATTGATGGCTGTTAAACTGCTGGAAAACAATCCGCATTTACGATATCAAATACAGCAAAGATGGGATTATATTTTGGTGGATGAATTCCAAGATACCAATATTATACAGATTGAATTAATCAAACAAATAGTTGGTGATCATGCCCGAGTGTGTGTTGTTGGAGATCCTGATCAAAACATTTATGTGTTTAGAGGAGCATCTTATGCAAGCTTTACAAAATTTATCGATGCATTTCCCTCCTGCAAGTCATTTTCATTAACGCAAAACTATAGATCTACTGCCAACATTCTGTCTACAGCTAAAAAACTTATCAGTGTCAATCCAGATCGTTTACAAGGCGAGAAATCTATTTGGACAGACAACCCAAATGGTGCAAAGGTGAAAATACTTCATGCGTCTTCAGTAGAAGCTGAAAGCGAATCTATAGCCAATGAAATATACAGAGTTATATTAGAGCTTCCGGAATCTGATAGAAGATTCTCCGATTTTGCAATTTTATACCGAGGACATGGCTTTAGTGACCAGATCATTGCTGCACTCAAAAGACATTCAATTCCATTTAAAATGGCAAAAAGTTCAGGGTTTTATGAACAGGAAGAAATCCGTGACATTTATGCTGTATTGCACTGCTTGGTATATCAAGATGATGGGATATATCTGCATCGTTACCTTGCATTAGAAGATTGGGAAATCCCGCAGTCTGTTCTTACAAAATTATATAGTTGGATTTATAACAATGGCATAGAGACTTCAGAAATCCAACAAAACCTTGTAAATTGCGATGTTTTAGACCAAGAATCGATTGAGAAAATATCAGAGGCATTTAATTACTTGGAAGCATTGCGTCTCCTTATCAGCGGCAATTCTGCCAGCGAGATATGTCGAGAAATATACGAGTCGACCTCAATACTGAAACGATTTATTTATGATGATACACTTGATAGCCGGCAGAGATCGGCTAATCTGGGCAAGTTCTTACAGCTGATAATTGATTTTGAAGAAAAGTCAGATGATAAATCGCTGCCTGCGTTTGTAGAATATATGGATTACCTGCTTGAATCTGGCGCTGATGAAGAACAAATGGAGATTGATGATACCCGTGATGCAGTTCAACTGATGACTGTGCATACTGCAAAGGGGTTAGAGTGGCTATATGTATTTGTTACCGGATTATACAGCCGTCGGTTTCCATCTACAAAAAGAGCCGACGCCATACCATTACATGCAGAATTGATGAAGGATTCAATCTCGGATGATGATTTACATATACCTGAAGAAAGACGTCTTGCATATGTTGCATTCACCCGCGCTGAAAAGATGTTGTTTCTTACCAGTATAAGCAAACAAGGAACTAAACAATCAGTTTTTATTAAGGATGTATACCCATATGAAGGTGTAATCGAGGAGGAGATTGTTCCAGAGATTACATTTAACCCAATTATTAATCCTGTTGTATCAGATGATGATATCATTGAGCGGAATATACGAAGGCGGATAATCGGTCTTATTGATAAAACATGTCCAATAACTGATATGGCGCCGTATATTGAGCTTCTTGGCATGCTGCGCAATAAAGATAAAGTTATGGAGAATGCGCCTGAAATATACAAAATATTAGATAATGGTGTTGATGCCGACATAGTTGAAGCTGTTGCTGAAATGCTAAGAAGAAAAACAGTGATTGGAATGACAGATGCCAATCTGCCGCAGAAATCTTTCAATATGAGCTACAGCAAGCTGGATCTTTATGAATCATGCCCGCTGGCATATAAATTCTGCTATGATATGCATATTCCGGGAAAACCAAAATCATACTTCTCATTTGGCAATACTATTCATGCAGTGCTTGATGCATTTTATAAAGAAGTATCCAATGGAAAAACACCGGATATGGACTTTATACATAAAGCTTATTCAGATTATTGGCAGAAGGAAGGATACAGCACATCAGCCCAAGAAGCAGGATATCGCAGCACGGGCATGGCGTCATTGGAAGCTTTTTATGATATGCATGTTAAAAATCCGGTGATGCCGCTTTATACAGAATGGAAGTTTACGCTTCCTGTTGGAAATCATACAATATCCGGACGCATTGATAGAATAGATCAAACGGGTGCAGACAGTTGCGCAATATGGGATTATAAAACAGGTAAGGTTCAATCACAGAAAGAGGTTGATAATAATTTTCAACTGGCGCTATATGCCTATGCTGTTAGAGAGTGTTTGAACCTCAAAGTAGATAGTGTGGGATTATATTTCATTATAGCTAATCAAATGATTACTGCCACTAAAACTGATGATGAAATCCAAGAGGCGCTTAAGAAAATTGATGAGGCAGCAAACTCAATCTGCGCTCGTAATTTTTATCCAAAACCTGATCCCAGAAAATGTGCCAGATGTGAATATGAAGGCATTTGCGATTCAGCCTCAAAATAAACTCTTTGGCTGCTTTGCTGTATTCAGCTATGCTAAGATACTATAGTTCTCCAACAGGCAGGTTCAACGTTAGAGAACTACAGTATCCCTAATGGGAATTTAGCTTATGCATGTTCTGCATAGAATTGTTCATAGTCAGCAAGCATGCGCTTAAGCAGATCCGGTGTGTTCAATCCATACGGACAATGGTCTCTGCAATGACCGCATTCTATGCAGTCGTTAATACGGTGCATATTAGCATTCCATTCATTGGATAAAAACTGCTCATATGGCATCCGTCTTAACAGCAAGCTCATTCTTGCTGCCATTGGAATTGGTATCTGCTGCGGACATGGCAGGCAATATCCGCATCCTCTGCAAAAATCACCGGCAAGCTCTTTGCGGTCTTGTTCTATTTCCGCCAACAAATTTTCATCTATTGCTGGTGGATTTGCATCAAGCTGCAATATCTCCTCAAGCTCCTTCATATGCTGGATACCCCATATGGGAACCACACTTTTATATTGACTAAAAAATCCAAATGCAGTTTTGGCATTTGTCAGCAATCCGCCGGAGAGTGGTTTCATTGCTATGAATCCAACATCATGCTTTTTGCATAAATCAATCAGTCCTAGATCGTTTTCAGCTGATAAGTGTGAAATCGGAAACTGCAGAGTGGAGTAGAGATTGGAAGCAACTGCCTCCTTTGCTCGCTCACGACTGTGGTTTGTAATGCCAAAAAACCTAATCATTCCTTTGCTGCGCGCTTCAATCAGTCCTGCGTAAGATGATTCGCTATCATCAGGGTTCGGAAGCTCTCCTGGGTTATGCAGCTGAAGGATATCTATATAATCTGTTTTTAGATTTCTCAAGCTTGTTTCAAGATGCTCTAGTACACCTTTTTTTGTTGATGCACCGCTCTTTGTGGCTATTATTATATTTTCACGCACATCCGAAAGAGCTGCACCTATTTTCTCCTCACTGTCAGTGTATCCCCGGGCTGTGTCATAAAAGTTTATTCCGGCGTCATATGCGCGCCTCAATATGGGTATAGCGTCTGCAAGAGTCCGTCTCTGTAAAGGAAGCACTCCAAATGCTGTTCTGGTAACTTCCAGATTTGTTTTGCCAAGCCTTATTTTTTCCATGGCGTTCTCCATAACATAGTTATAATACAATTATGCATATAGTTTAATACTTAAACAAAGAAATTTCCAATATATATTATTATTCATCAGCAGTCATGATTATTAAAACTTCAAATCTTGTATTAAAAATATACATTATTGAATATTTTATTGTTATATGCTTGTATTAAGTGCAGATTATTGTTATATTATTTAGCAATAGATTTATATTTTGTTGAATTTTATTAAAAAATATTGTGAGGATATAACAATGCTAAATCTAGTATATTCACATCTACGTGTAGTAATGCTGATAATCTCATTATTAGCGCTTCCGATTTTATTATTCAGCGCAGAAGATGCTGTAGAAATAAGGAATAGTAAAATCATCGTTCGTGCGGTTGGCAGCACAGGTTTTGATTTAATATCGAAAAATAAAACTGCAGCAGTTGTAAAATTCAGCTCTAATAATCTTATAACTGCCAATGAACGCAAAATATCATCAGATGGTAAGTCTATTGTCTTTAGTAAATTAACAGGAAAAGTAGGATCAGGGTTAGAATTCGGCAGTTCGGATAATATTGAAGTTTCGCTTTCACGCAATGACCCATATCCAAAAGTCTCTTTCAATCTCACTATAAAGTCTTTTGACCCCAAAAAATGGCAGAATGTCGCAGGTAAACAGCCATTTCATTTTCTAGCAATTTATATGCCAGATGCAAAAGTTTGGCATCAGCATGGATGGCTAAACGAAACGCCAGTGGCAGATCCATTTCCGCTTCTGCAGGATGTACACGTAGGCACCCCAGAAATTTCTGCCTATAAATACAATCGAAACTGGAGCTACACCATTCCTCTTGGTGGACACCCAACTCCTGTTATTGGATTGTGGGCGCCTGAAAGCAAACACTATGCAGGATTTGAATTTGAAAGCACCAGGCTTACTGATAATTCAGAAAAAGATGTTGCAACGGGATACTGTTGGGGTGACGGCAAAGCGGAATTTAGAAAACCTAATCCAGACCAGTTTGTATCGCTTGTTTACCCACATGGCGGAAGAGGATTTCAAGATCTTGTTTTTCCCGCTGTTGGAAGCGTAATAAGCACATATGGAAAGCTGATATGGAGCTTAGACCTGCCGGCTGCAAATGATCCAAACAGGTTCTTTTATACTTATATTTGGGATAGATATCGCAGCAAGCTCCCATCTGTTCCTACTACAGTAAATTTTGATTGGCTTCCTGGAGATGGACGTCTGGAAGATTTTGCCGCGCCTGGCAGCTACGGCACATACATTGTTAGTTATACTGGCAGTGATGCTCTTTATGTTGAACCGGGATCTAAGTTTACATTGGCATGGACTGCATATAATGAAAGCATAGTTGCACATGCAAAATCAAAAAACGATAAAACAATTTTGGATAAGGTGCAAAGCGAAGCGGAGAAATATCTTGAATATGCTAAATACGATACAATTGATGGCGAAGAGTGCATCTTTTGGGAAAAACCGCTTGAAGGCAAATTTGTAGAGCAGTGGGGCGGAGCGCCGGTTACTTCTATTCAAAACCCGGAAAGTTTTGTTACAGGAAGATTGTTTCTTGATTTATACCAATATCTGGATAAAACAGAATATCTTGCTGTAGTTGATAAAGTTTTCAACTGGGCTAAACATATTGGATGGACAAGGAATGAGTTAATTGATATTCCATCATCACCATCCGGAATTGGAGCGCTTCCATGTCAATCCTTCTGCCTTGCATACTACATGGCATTCAAAGATGCTCCTGATAAATATCATCGCAGCCGTGCAAAAGAAGCATTAGATCTTGCCCGCACCTTTGCATACAGGTACATGTCTGTTTGGATATCAGACAGTAATAGAATGGATAATCTCCATCCTGCGTTTCAGTGGGAGGTAACAAGCGGACGTGATTGGACAGCAGCAGCCTGCACTGCAGATATGATGATTGATGTTCAAGCTATGACTGCAGTTCATACAGGAGATCCTCTGTTAATGCGGGTAGTATATGGGTCATTGAATAAATTCCATGATATGTATCAAAATACATATCGTGATTCAATAACAGGATACAGCAAAGGTAATTTTTCAGAAGCATATGGCTTCTATGATGGATGTACATCAGGTGTAGGAAACCGTGTTCCTTTTGGCGGAATGTTCCAAATAGTTATGCTCCAGCCGGTGGGATCATCTTCTGCACGTGTGCTTGCAGGCGAAAAATCTGCAATGGTCTTTAACAAAGGCGGTAATAATATAAAAATCAATGAATATCGCTATACACCGGATGGAAACTTCTCGTTTATTGTAGATGGAAATTCAAAGAATTTTGATCTTTCTATAACAGCGCCATACATTGATATAAGCGGAAAATCCGTATATCGTATTCGCAATGACAAAAAATCAATGCTGGCTCTAAATACCGATTTTATTAGACCGTCGCATGCATCTTGGTCGATTATGGTAAAGAATGTATCTGCTGGTGATAAAATAATAGTAGGTGAACCTAAAGCCAACTCTCGGATATTGCCAAGTTCACCAGAGAATCCTGCTGCTAAGCGTGGAGTTTCATATAAGGGGTTTGATATAATCAACCTTAAATATGACACTAAACCAAACACTGACTGGCAGAAAAAAGATTCTTATGCGGGTATACCGTCAGGAGAATTATGGGTGTTTGGCATTCCATTTGATCTGAAGGAATCAACCGATCTCTGTATGGTTGGAAAGAAAACGGAACTGAATAAACCTATAACTAATGCAGATTCCGTTTTTCTCCTCTACACCTCTGGTGAAGGCAAAGCGCCTTCAGTTGTGTTTGATGATGGCTCGTCAATAATGGTTGATTCTGAGCATGAATCGTTGGCTTGGAGAGCTTGGCCTCCTATCTACAAATCCAGATTGCTGATATCATATGTTGATACACATGGAAAGCGAATTACAGCAATTGATCCGGGTGATAGATATGTATCAGCTGTAACCGCGCATATAAAACGCAAATCTGATGCATTGAGTATAGATTATAAAGGCAGTCTGGCTTCTGCTTCAGCTGAGTGGAAGAAGCTGAAACAAGAGGAAGTTGTCGATAAAGAACTAAATCAGGCGGCTGCAAAAGTCGCAAAGGATTCTATAGCAATTCTTTCTCCGTCCGCACTAGGACCCACATACGATTTCCTATTGCGTGCTGGATTGTCATCAAAATCAGTGATTCTCACTCCCGAGCAGCTTATTGAACCAGACTTCTTTACACCTAAGAATTTCCCTGTTGCGTTTTATGCATCGGATGGGACATACACACATACCGTGAAATCTCCTGGCGATGCAGCTGATGCTATTGTGAAATATGTTCAAGATGGCGGAACGCTGATAATTTCACCACCCGGCGCAGCATTTCCATTCTATATTGCAACCGGTCCTGGTTTTTCACGAGGCGAACCGCTTGTTGACAGACTGGGTATGCCTATAGATTTTGTTTTTGAAGACAAGCATCCGGAGCAGCTGTATTTCGAGATTAATTCAGACCAATCGGTTTTAAAGAATGCTCCTGGCAGATATGCATGGCCTTATGGAGATACCAGACTCCGAGTTATTGCAAAAGACCAGCTTCCTCAAGGAACAAAATACACTCCCATATATAGTGTGGTTGGAGAAAGCGGAAAAGTCTATGGTGATTCTGCAGCGTTGATAGAGCTGCCCAACAATGGCGGCAAACTGCTCTTTGTCTTTGGAATTATGACTTCTGACCGAGACAACGGCCCGGGGGTTGCATGTTCAGTGATTGCATATCTAATAGAATTGCTTTCAACAAAATAAAGCTTGTTTTATGAGGAGAAAGGGGTCGATAATTTAACAATTATCGACCCCCATGTTTTTTATTTAGACCATTTAATACTTTCGCCGCTGTTTAATATTACAGGACGTGGTTCATTTTCATCCCATGGATATTTGAGCCCATATCTGTCTATATTCCCAAATGTATTATGGTAGGAAATTCTATGGCTGATTCCGTGCATAAGCTCATTCTCATGCCCGGTGATGTAGATCTTTGGCTCAATTGCCGATACAAACTCATTTGTCCCCGACCAACAATTTACAAGCGCTACATCTATATCGTTATGCTCAGCAGCTATTTCTTTATATATTCCGTGAGTGCAGTTATCTCCATTTTGCGTAATTTTATATCCATCAACATCCACTACATATACGTTGCATGGGACATCTCCCTGAAATCCGGCATAGCTATACACATCAATTTCATTATATTTGGATGGTTTGCCAGGTTCAGTGCCTCTTATTGGATAGAAGTTTTCTTGTGGTTCTGAATAAAAAACTGGATAAAGAACCGGATCTTCTGGAACATACACACGCTTACCCGCTTTGTTCATAGCATCCAAAAATTCCTTGCTTGCATGATCTCCATGCCAGTGTGAAATAAATGCAACATCTAAAAGTTCAACCAGTTCATTCGTCTGTTTTTCTGTAAGGAATGTCATCCAATAGAACCTGGGATCCTGTTGTCTGGTATTAAGGTCAAATGCAATGGTATGATTTGGCGTTTTCACAACGAATCCCATGTTATATATCCGCCATATCCTTATTCCATCAACCAGTTTAGCACGTCTGATTTCACCTACCACATCATACAGTAATGGCCGATAAAAATTATACAAGGCCCTGTGAAATTCATCACCGGTTTCTACATGAAGCGGATTATCCAATAGCAGAAATAGAGAGCGTCTTATTTCCCAGTTTTTGGAATCAGGCGGATTCATTCTCAAGTGCTTTTTAACATAATTCAGTGTTTTTCCAATCCATTCATGATTTGGCTCTTTGTTAGATTGTTCCTTTACAAATGCTGCTGCATCTCGTGCAAGCCTGGTGTTTGGATAATCAGCAATGATATCTTGCATTTTGTTGATAGTATCTTCCCTAAGCTCCTCTTCAGTTTTGTCAGCAAACATCTTAAAGAAAACTTCTCCCGGTATCGATGTTTTTGGAACCGGTTCCGCGTTAACCGTATGCTGCATCAATAAAATTGAACCTAAAATCATTATAACCCCACAAATTCTCATATTACATACACTCCGTTATTATTATTACTAAACTATTCAACATAATTAAGATATTATCCTTCCTTAAACAGTAATGTTGTGTATATGCAGGATTTTCTTAAAAATTGTTGTATATATTTTAAAATGTAATTAACTGTAAATAATAAAAGATATTAGTGGTGAGGGTGCAAAAAATGATTAAAAATATAATGGGAATTTTTGTTTTGTGTTTTATTATTATAACATCAATGGAAGCATCGAATTTTGAATCTGGTGATAGATGGTGCGCTGTTGGTGACAGTATTACTCATAGCGGCTCATATCATAAGTTTATAAACTTATACTATGCAACACGCTTTCCAGAAAACAGAATTCACTACTACAATTGCGGAATAAGTGGAGACACCGCTGCTGGTGTTTTGAGGCGTATTAACTGGGATGTTTTAGACAAAAAGCCTACAGTGGTTTCCATCATGCTTGGAATGAATGATGTAGGCATATTTGATTATGGGTCTGATAAAAATACTCCGGAGGATGAAAAAATACGCTCGGAGAATATACGGAAATATAAAGAAAACATGCGATTGCTGGCAGAAAAATTCAAAGCTGCCGGTGTAAGAATGATATTCATAACGCCATCTATATATGACCAAACATCCACAATGAACGCCCCCTTGTATTATGGCGGAAATGATGGCTTGGGTGAATGTTCCAAATATGTTCAGGAGCTTGCAAGGGAATTTGATGCAGATATAGTTGATTTCCATTGGCCAATGATATTGCTTAATGCTGAGCAGCAGAAAACCAATCCCCAATACACTCTTGTAGGCGCTGATAGAGTGCATCCGGGCGACACAGGCCACTTTGTGATGGCTTATCTTTTCTTAAAAGACCAAGGATCGCCGCAATATGTGTCTGCGGTTACCATAAATGCCAAAAATCGCTCTGTAGAGCTTGAGTCTAACTGTGAAGTAAGCGATTTAAAGATTTCCAATAACAAAATAAGCTTTACGTCTTTGGAAAAAGCTCTGCCTTTTCCTGTTCAGGAAGGAGCTAAGCCCGCATTATCATTAGTTCCGTTTATTGAAGATCTTAATCAGGAAATACTGAAAATTGTCAATCTGAAAGATGGAACATATTCGCTGAAAATTGATTCAGAATACATTGCGGATTTTAGCTCGCATGACCTTGAAAAGGGAATCAATCTGGCTTTATACACCGGAACGCCCCAATATAAACAGGCGCTGAAAGTGATGGAGGCTAATGATAACAGAAATGGCATAATGTCGCATACGCTTAGAAATATAGCGATTGTTGAATATCTCTACTATCCTGAAAGAGATAAAGGTTCCAATACTTTGGAGCAAATACAGCCAACCATTAATAAGGCCAGAGAAGATGCAAGAAATACTGCAGCATCATTTTTAGCAAATTTTATTGATAATTATGAAAAAGACAAACCCAATGAATTAAAACTGATACAAGAAGCTGAGTTTTGGGATAATGAAATGTGGAAGCGTGCAAAACCTCAGTCGCACAAGTTTATAATAACTAAAGTAAAACAGCAATAAATTTTATATCGGCAGTATATAAGTATACTGCCGATTTTAAATGGGTAATCAGGATCGCCGGTATATGCTGTTAAACGTTATATGCCTGCGTTGTAAATCTTCTACATTGTATGGAACAATATCGGTATCATTGTGATTTATTGCCTTTATTGTTCGCTCTCTTTTTGTCATTTGCTGTCTTTTCCCTTAGTGATGGAATAATCTTATGTTTGTCATTGCCATTGCCATACCGTATTCATTGGCTGCATCTATAACAATATCATCACGATTCGACCCGCCTGCTTGAGCTATATATTTAACTCCGCTTTTGCTTGCTCTATCAATACTGTCTCGGAATGGGAAAAATGCATCTGAGCCGAGAGATACGCCGTTCATTTTATCTATCCAGGCTGCCTTTTCGTCTTTGGTAAGTCTTTCAAAAGGTCCGTCTATATTGCCTTTAAGATAAGCTTCTTCTGGAGGTGTGAGATCATCAGAAAGGAAACCATCTATTGTGTTGTTTTTTTCCGCCCTGTTTAAGCCGTCAATGAATTTCAGCTCAAGCGCTCTTGGATGCTGTCGAAGCTGCCATAAATCAGCTTTTTGACCAGCGAGCCTGACACAATGCACTCTTGACTGCTGCCCGGCACCTATTCCTATTGCTTGTCCGTTATACGCAAAACATACGGAGTTAGACTGTGTAAACTTGAGGGTTATAAGCGAAATAATGAGATCAAGCATGGCATTGTCAGGTATTGTATTTACTTTGGTTACTATATTAGAAAGAGAATTCTTATTAATAAGAATATCATTCCGTTTTTGTTGCATAATTACGCCAAATACATCGCGGGTTTCCATTTCAGGAGGGTTATATGCCGGATCTATTTGCAGTATAAGATACTTTCCTCCGCGTTTGGACTTAAGTGTTTTTAATGCATCATCGTTATATCCCGGAGCTATTACTCCATCCGAAACTTCGCGGCTTATTAAAGCAGCTGTAGATTTATCACACACATCACTTAATGCAATAAAATCACCAAACGATGATACTCTGTCTGCACCTCTTGCCCTTGCATATGCTGCAGCAAGTAAAGAAAGCTCCATGTCATCTACAAAATATGATTTGCGGAGAGCGTCATTCAGTTCAATGCCTACTGCTGCACCTGCTGGACTTACATGCTTGAAAGATGCTGCCGCAGGGAGCTGTGTGGCTGTTTTCAACTCTCTAACAAGCTGCCATCCGTTTAGCGCATCAAGCATATTTATATAGCCAGGAGCTCCGTTGATAACTTTGATGTTTGGACTATTATCATTGAATATAAGTTGGGCGGGTGTTTGATTTGGGTTGTTGCCGTATCTGAGCGGTAGAATCTTCTGAGACATGTTTACCTCCGTGTAGTTTTATTCATAATAATACCATAATAGCATGTTCTATTTCCATATGCGATGATTTAAACTGATATGTAAATGGACTATTTCTTTTTGCAGAAGGCTGCAGTGGAGGGGTTGCAACCAAAATTTTATAGAATCTTATTAAAGTGTTATTGGAACTGTAATTGTTGAAGAAACTAATAACAGCTCCAATAAAAAAATAAATGTGTGAAATTAAGTGAAAATATCTATAGCACCCTTAGCAGTTTAACGGAAATCGTATTCTTAGTCTCATTAGAATTGGGATCTCCAACGGTTAGATATATATCCATGCCTTTTCTGGAGCGCTGCCCATAAGCGAAATATACATTTAAGTCGCTGCCCCGTTTTACAAGTCGACCGGATACAGTTCGCTCATCATCTATATCATAGGCTGCATTTGCAACAAGCAAGCCTATTGAATGTGCTGATGGACTTGGTTTGTCTATTCGGCTATACTCATAACCGGCGCCTATGTTTAGCTTATCCGTTATATTCCAACCCTGACCTGCTGCCCATCCAAAACTCTTTCCTCCTGCTGTATTGCCTTTGTTTATGGAAAAATTTCCACCTTTAAATAAAGTTTTACCGCCCCATGAATAACCTAAATATATTCCATTATCTTTATATGGAGGGCGATGTGAGTAATTGTATCCAAAAGCTATACCGGTTCCATTTTTGTTGCCGATATATGCATTATAGCTGTAGTCATTATGATATAATGTACCATCCTGATGATTTGATAAATTAATGCCTATAGATGTTCTCCAAAAATCTATTTTCCCTTTTGTTGTGTTGTCAAACATAGATAAATTTCCACCTACTGTTTTTATGTTGTTTTCTGGAAACAAACCAATATGAGGTTGATAATTTTTATCTATATTTGCATAATATAAACTTATTTCAGGTCTTTTTGGTCCTCCACTATAGGATGAAGCAATTTCATAGCGCATACCGGTTCTGCTTAGGTTAGATGTTTTGGATGTGCCTGTATTTCCATAAATGCTTAAAATCTTTTTATCCTTCTTATATAATTGATAATCTCCTGATAATTGAGCTGCAAACCCGTTAAAATTATTAATATTGCTTTGTACGGCAGATATTGCTGCTTTTCCTTTTCCATTCAAATCTCGGCTGATTTTAAACATATTGCAGTCTATGCCATCAGAGCTGTCTACCCTCATAACACCCAAATCATATGAGCCGGTTCTAAAAAGTAATTTTGCACCGTAGTCTATTCTGTTTATACGTCGTGTATAGAAAATGTCACTACTGGGGAAATATGACATTCCTTCTTGGAAAAATGGTCTGTTATCAGAGAGATGTCTTTCATTATATGAGTGACTTACATTTTCTACCTGTTGCTCAACATTGGAAAAGTCTGGATTTATGGATAATAATCCAGTAAATTTTGGTGAAAATGAATTTTTTATATCTAATCCTATTTTAAATTGATCATTGTTGTCACCGGTTCCAAGCAGTGTATATCCCATAAATAATGGTTTTCGTTTAATTGCAGGAAGCGTCAATCCGTCCCATAAATAATACTTTTCAGGTCCGCCATTATTGTTTAGATTAGGTGAATCCCACCATTTTGAAGTTCTGCTGTGCATTCTCCTAAAACATAATCCCATTTTGTTTGATTTAGAATCATATTGAAGTATAGAAAATGGAATTGCCATTTCTACAATATAGCCATCAGATAATATTTTCGATTTAGCCTGCCAATCACCGCGCCACTCTATCTTACCTGCTCCGCCGGCTTGCAGCTTCTCTTTCTGAGTTCCACCTGCAGAAACAAGAAACCATTGTATACGATCCCAATTTTGGCAGTTGAAAGTATCTATTATAATTTGAACTCTATCATCATTACCTATTGATCCACGCCGTTTTTTTTGCTCATTTTTTATTTTGTTTGGCTGTGAATCCTTGCAGGAAAATGCTACATACACATTGCTCTGATCGTAACAGATCCATGCAGTGGTTTGTTCAGATGCCTTATCAGAGGAGTCTGAAATATAAAAATCTTTTATTGATGATGCAGCTGTCCAGCATTGGTCAGACAAATCTGCATCTATTATTGGAGGCGTTGTTGTTTCTACAGCAGATATTATTTGTCTGTCCGCACATTCTGCATTTAATGCTGCAAACAAGCATGATATTGCGATAACAACCACAAGTCTGCAATACATAAGGTAATTCCTGCCATGCGATAAAAATTAGTTGCAATTTGCTTATATGTTAAACTATTGCATCTAAATTCCTTCTCTGATTTGACTTATTGCTTAATTATATAAACTAATAATAATGCCTAAATTGGTTATGGTATACAAAATAGAAATTGTATCCTTGGGGGCAGCTGCTGAGTTTGTAATCAGTGCCATTTGCTGTGTGCAGTGCAGATACAGGCTCCCTCAATGGCGAAATTATGTTGTGAATGTAAGATAATTGCAGTTTAGTTTTCGGCGGATCTTATATATACACAGACCCGCCGATTTTACAATGAGCTTATTTTAGTGTGAAGGTGAAAATGTTTCCAAATGGAGCTCGATCCTTTGCTTCCATTCTAAGTTTAATAGGTGTATTTTCGCGTTTTCCCGCTGTTAATATTACATACGGTCCTGCGGTTATTGACGACAGATGCGGAACATCAATTGGCAGATCAATTTGTGCATTAATTCCACCTGAAACAATAAGTGATACACTTCCAGTCTCTCTTCCGGCAAGCCATTTTGCTTCACCAAGATTGGTTATTCCGACTTTCATATACACATCATCTTTAAAGCTTACAGTTAGTTCATCACCATTCTTAATACTCTGCCATTTGCCGTCTGAGTCAAGTATCTCAACAGTATCAATCCATGCATCCAAATATTTTGGCGGATTATTGCCGTTATATGGTGAATTTCCCACAGCAGTAAGAGGGCAGTTTGCAGAATCAGCGCCTCTGCCGGGTGATGTAATGGTTGGCATTCTCCCCTGATTGATTTCTTCCCAAAACTCATCTTTTATTTGGTCATAAATATTTCCTGCTTCGCTGCTTGAAATATATGCTTCGGAATCTACGGTGAACTGTTTTCCTGATTTCAATGGTGATTTTTTATTCAATAGTTTTGGCGCTTCTTTCACTATCTTTGTTACTGGGCGATATGATCCGTCTGGATTTATTATGCCATAATCACTATTCTCTGCACACCTGAATCCTCCCGGATACCACCACCAATAAACACCATTAATGGAACCTTCATTCAGCATTTTATAAAAGTCTTTATAAAATACCGTTTGATTTTCCAGTGCACCAGGGCGAGGAACTGTTTCACCGGGATATTCATATAAACTGAAACCGGCTTCTGCATATACTATTGGTTTCGTTTTATCAGCCCAATTACCATATGCACTTGTGAACAATCCGCGTTTTATATATGCATCCCATGTTTTGCCCAGAGAATAGGCTTCTGGACCAAAGAAATCGACTGCTGCAGCCAGATACGACCAATCATAAGGCAGAAGTCCATACCAGCCGCTGCCTCCGTCGCCTGCTGCATGCATTCTGAAGCTTACAGGATGATTTGGGTCCAATTCTCTTATAAGTCTTCGGGCAGCGCTGTATTGTCTGTATAATATGGTGTTAAGGAATCGCCTATAAGCGGAAGAAAGCTTACGCCACTCCCCGTCAGTCTGTGTTTGTTGAACTGATGGATTTGTAATTTTACCATTCTCATCTTTTGGAACCGGTACACCCCAATCAACCTCAGCATTTTCAATGCTGCCATATCGTTCAACAATCCAGTCAGCCCACTCGTCATCCCATTGTTTGCGGAAGTCGGTAGTCAGCCAGGTAGGTTCCCAGTCAATGTCATAACTTACAATAGTATCAATATCTTTTAGATTGTATTGCTCTATCACATCTTTAAAAACGTTCCAGCGAGCTTCCAAATCTGTCATTGGTGAAAGCGGAAGCGCCAGATTAGCTTTTATGCCATATTTATCAAGTCTTCTAAAGAAATCAAGCAAGTTATCGGTTAATGGTGTTTCGCTGTAGAAAACTTGTATGCTTACTGAATTAATCCCCATATTTTTCATATTGCGAAGATCACGCTCAATCACATCCGGGTCGTAGGAGCCTTTACCAAACCATTCAAGAAACATTGACCAATTGAATGTTGCAACGGTAGATGAGGGATGATAGTTTACGCCGTTAATTCGCCAAGGTTTATTTTTAAGCATAAATTCGCCATTTTCAATGGATACATAATCCTTCTTGGCTGCAGGCTTCCATATGTTTATTGTATGTTGAACTTTGTCTACAAGTGCAGCTCCGTCCAGAATTTCAGCAGATACTATAAAACCTTTGCTTGTCCACGATTTAGGTGTCCATTGTTCACTAAAAGTCTGCATTGATGCTTTTTTCAATAT